>DASVSK010000173.1:0-2872 GCA_036388135.1 Pyrinomonadaceae bacterium
GTTGGAGTTTGCGGAGGGCGACGCGGTGCGCCTGCCGAAGTACGGCCGCGGGCTCGTCGTCTCGCTCGAAGGGGACAAGGTCGGGGTCAAATTCCCGGACGGCGAGACGCGCACCTTCAAGCGCGAGTTCGTCCGGCGCGGCTGAGCCGGCCTTCGCCCCGCGCGCGCCTTTGACGAAAAAAGGCGGCCGGTTCAGACTCGACGCCGATGACCCGAGCAAAGCGCGGATTCGCGAGCGACAACAACGCGGGCGTCCACCCGCGCGTGATGGAGGCGCTGCGCGCGGCCAACGGCGGGCACGCGCGGGCCTACGGCGACGACGACTACACGGAGGCGGCCGTCCGCCTCTTCCGCGAGCACTTCGGCGAGCGCGCCGAGGTCTTCTTCGTCTTCGGCGGGACGGGCGCGAACGTCTCGGCGCTCGCCGCCGTCACGCGCCCATACCACGCGGTCGTCTGCGCCGAGACGGCGCACGTTAACGTGGACGAGTGCGGCGCGCCCGAGCGCTTCACCGGCTGCAAGCTCGTCGACCTGCCGACCCCAGACGGGAAGCTGACCCCCGAACAGGTCGAGCCGCAGCTCGCGCCGCTCGGCGATCAGCACCACGTACAGCCGCGCGTGGTCTCCGTCTCGCAGGCGACCGAGGTGGGGACGGTCTACACGGTCGAAGAGCTTTCGCGCCTCTCGGAGTTCGCGCGCCGCCGCGGGATGCTTCTGCACGTCGACGGCGCGCGGCTGGCGAACGCGGCGGCGCACCTCGGCGTCTCTTTGAGGGCGATGACGGCCGACGTCGGCGTGGACGTCCTGAGCTTCGGCGGGACGAAGAACGGGATGATGTACGGCGAGGCGGTCGTCTTCTTCGACCCGGCGCTCGCCGCCGACTTCCGCTTCGTGCGCAAGCAGTGCGCGCAGCTCCCGTCGAAGATGCGCTTCGTCGCCGCGCAGTTCGGCGCGCTCCTCTCCGAAGACCTCTGGCTCCGCACGGCCGCGCACGCCAACCTGATGGCGCAGGCGCTCGCCGCCGAGCTGCGCGCCATCCCTCGCGTCCGCCTCACGCGCCCCGTCGAATCGAACGCGGTCTTCGTCGCGCTCCCCGGCGGCGCGGCGGCGCGCGTGCGCGAGCGCTTCTTCTTCTACGTCTGGGACGGGCCCGCCCCGGAGGCGCGCCTGATGTGCTCGTTCGACACGACCGAGGAGGACGTGCGCGAGCTGGCCGGCATCGTCAGGGAGGCTGTGGAAGGATGAAGGATGAAGGCGGAAGGATGAAGTGACTGCTGACTGCCGTCACTTCATCCTTCCGCCTTCCGCTACTGCGCCGTGTCGGCGAGGTTGGACTTGTACTTGGCACCGGCGGCGCGGTCGGTCAGCTCGACGTAGACCCAGCTCGGCGGGACGGCGTCCGACTCCAGCGCGAACCAGATGGAGTTGAGGTCGGACGCCTTGCCGAAGGCGCAGAAGCCGTTGAGGCGCTTGCCGTCCTGCGCGTAGACGTCGACCCATGTGCGCGACGCCTTCTTATTCTGGCCGCAGGGCGGGAGCTGCGGCGAGGCGGCGAACATCGCGTCGGGGTAGGCCGCGAAGTTGTCGACGCCGAAGCGGTAGCGCGTGAAGTCCTTGCCGCCGCTCTGGAAGGACTCCAACCCCTGTAGCACGAGCACGGGGTTGGGCGGCGCGGTCTGCCGCGCGTAAGAGGCCGCGTCGCCCGCGGCGCACGTCAGGGCCAGCACGGCCAGGAGCGTCGCGGCCTTCCTCCCGGTGCATAACCTCATCGTCTTCTCCTCTCGTTAAGGGAAAGTAGGGCGGGGCCCGCGGCCGGCGGGCCGACGGGCGCGCATTGAATCACCTTTCGCCGCGGCGCACAAGACCTTTTCAGTCGGGGTACTCGTCCGAGCCCTGCACCCACATGAAGGACTGCGCGTCTATCATGTCGCGCGGGCGCAGGTCGCGGTTGTCGGCGAGCACGCGCGCGGCGAAATCGAGCAGGCTCGAGTAGGTCTCCCAGGAGGGGCGCGACTTGTACGGGAAGCCGAAGCCGTATCTGGCGGCCGCCGCGCGCGTCACGGTCGGCTTGAGGAAGATGTGTCTGTCGGGCTGCGCGAGGAAGCCCCAGACCGTCACCATCGGCCACGTCAGCACGCGCGTCTGGCGGCGCGGGAGCGAGTCCACCGCCTCGACCCAGCGCCCGAAGCGCCGCTCGGGCGAGCCCGCGCCGTGCAGCAGCTCGTAGAGCCCCTCGGCGAAGGTGCGCGCGCCGCCTTCCGTCTTCACCGCGTCGCGCAGCGCCATCTTCTCGAAGGAGAAGATCATGCTGTGGCGCGTGCGCTGCTCGACGCGCACGGCGCGCGCCGCCACCTCCGAGAACTCGCCCGCGCGCAGCAGCCGCCGGAACTCCGCGCGCCCGAGCGCCTCCTCCCAGCGCCCGTGCGCCTCCCACTTGTAGTCGCGCTCCCAGTCGAGGTACGTCTCGTCGGCGAACCCGCCAGGGAAGTAACGCAAAAACTTCCCCCGGCACGCCTCCGCGCCCGCCTCGCGCGCGCCGCCCTTTCGCACTCCCGCCCCTTCGACCACCGCGACCTCCATGACCCTGACGACTCTCTGACCCTGACGAAATCCGAACGGCCCGCGTCAGCCCTCCGCCGCGGCGACCCAGCCGGGGGCCGCGTCCGTCTCCTGCCGGAGCAGCAGGTTCAACTGCCCCGCGTGGTGCTGCACGTGGCGCATGTTGTAGAGAAGCAGCTCGGCGAAGCTCACCTCGCCCCAACGGAACACGCAGCGCGCACGCGCCCGCTCGTCCGTCAGCGCCCCGGCCGTCGCGCGGCACTTCTCGCGACAGTGGCGCAGGTAGCCCAGCATCTCCTCTTTCGTGTAGACG
>DASVSK010000174.1:0-4344 GCA_036388135.1 Pyrinomonadaceae bacterium
GACTTCCTCCAATACCTTGTCCTATCCGTCTAAGCCCACCGAAACACACTGCTCGCTATCTGCGAGATACTTTTCAATATGGCTCTTGCCTATCAAGAGGACTCGACCACCGCACACGCGGTAGCATCCAAGTTTGCCTCGCTGGATTTCACGCCATACAGTGATAGGTGCGATTCCGATAAGTTTTGCGGCTTCTTGTCTACTGTACTTTGGCTCGCTGGATTTGTCCGTGATTGTTGCTGCCTGTGCTACTACTGTTGTTGACTCCATGACACAAAAACTCCCCCTCATCATCCCCCATACCCATACGACGAATGATGACCGGGGTTCAGAAGAAGTTGCTTTAAGTCTAATTATTTCAACAATTACTTGACGGAATGACAGCGTGAGGGTCGCCGGAGAAACTTTACACTCGGAAAGCTGACAAAAAGCGGAGCGGGAACTCTTTTACTTCCTGCTATGCCTTTTTCTTCTTGTCTGTTCTAACAAGCAAATCGCCCGGCTCACAGTCTAGGGCGGTGCATAGTTTCTCTAACGTGGCGAGCGTAAGTTGCTTAATATCGTTATTAAATGCCCTGTAAGCGGTCGGGGCTGTCAGACCTGCTTTCTCTGCCAGTTGGTGCGCGTTGACGATACCTTGCGCGGCGCAGCGTTCGCGGATACGCATCTTTATCTTCATCTGTTATGCCTGTCTCCTTCGAGCTTCCATCTTAGAAAATACCATGCGCAGGAATTTACCACAATGGTAACTTTTGCCTTGGCGGTCAGTTACCAGACTGGTAAAATCTTGATGTTGGTAGCCTGTCGAAATGTAAAGGAGATTAGATGATGTTTTTGGATGAGGGCAGACTGTCGCAGGTGGTCGAGTCGGCAATGTCCTGCGTGCAGGGAAATCGCCGCTGGCAAAACGCGATTCGCAGAGCCGCAGATGAGTTGCAGACAAATCCGTACATGCACTTTACAGGCAAGTCTCTGTTAATGCTTTCGGAGTCGGGCGAGATTTATGAGGCGAACGGAACTTGTCAGTGTGCGGCTTTCAAGGCGCAGATGCCTTGCCGCCACCGCGCTGCGTACAAGCTTTGGAAAAATTACTTGACGATGATTGCTACTTCGCCCCGGTAAATGGAAAAATTGACGATGTGGGCGCGGCGATTGTTCCAAGTCGCTAAACTTGGTAAATGAGACGTAAGGGAGAAGAAAAGGGAGAAAATGAATAGGGCGACCGTTACCAGTCGCCCTAAGTCGTTGTAAGCATTAACTCCGCAGGTAGGACTCGAACCTACAACCCTTCGGTTAACAGCCGAATGCTCTGCCATTGAGCTACTGCGGATTGGAACGCCCGCGCGTACGGCGTGTCCCGCGCGGCCGGAAATTTTTATAGCAGAGGGGTCGGCGGGGTGTCAAACGGCGTGGGTCGGGCTTGCGCCGGGGCGCGGGTTGAGAGATTATCTGCCGGTAATCAGGCAATAACCTTAAACGACTTCCGGCTCGCGTCGCGCAAAACTTTGCGGAGGAGGGTTCTTTCTGTATGGAGCGTCGGATCACTTCGTGGCACAGCCCGGCACTGGGGATGGAGATGCCGCTCGTGGCCTACGGGCACGCGGGCTACCCGCTCTTGATGTTCCCGACCGCGGCCGCAGACTTCCTCGAATACGAGCGCTTCCACCTCATCGACTCCATCCGCCACCACATCGACGCCGGCAGGATTCGTGCCTACTCCATCAACAGCGTCAACCGCTACAGCCTGATGAACGAAGAGGCCCCGCCGCCGCTGAAGGCCGAGTTGCTGGCGCGCTACGACCGCTACGTGGCCGACGAGGTGCTGCCGCTCATCCGCCAGGAGGCGGGCGGGCAGGCGGCGCTCACCACGGGTGCCTCCCTCGGCGCGTACCTCGCCGCCAACGCCTACTTCCGCCACCCGGACGTGCTGCGCGGCGCGATCCCGATGAGCGGGAGCTACGACGTGCGCCCCTGGTTCAACGGCTACCACGACCAGAACGTCTACTTCAACAACCCCGTCGAGTACCTGCCGAACCTCGACGACGACTACTTCCTCCCGCGCCTGCGCTCGGCCGACGCCCTCGTCATCCTCACGGGGCAGGGAGCCTACGAGGCCCCCGGCCGCAGCCGCCAGCTCTCCGACATCCTCCGCTCCAAAGGCATCCCGCACACGCTCGACGTCTGGGGGCACGACGTCGAGCACGACTGGCCCTGGTGGCGCAAGATGCTCCCGCACTGGCTCGACCGGCTGCTGTGAGCGGAAGGCTGAATGAAGTAGACAGTAGTCAGTAGTCAGTAGAAAAGACGAAGGCGGCGCGTCCCGGCTGATGGCCGAAGACGCGCCGCCCGTTTTTTATCTACTGACTACTGACTACTGTCTACTGTCTACCGTCTACTTCATTCAGCCTACTGGTCGTCGCCGCCCTTCTTGCCCTTCTTCTTGGTCGCCTCGACCTCGCGGGCGCGCGTGGCGGGGGGGGCGGGCGGCGGGGCCGCGTCGTCGTCCTGCGTGTTGACGCGCGGGGCCGCCGCGTCGGGCTTCCTGGGCGCGGCGGAGTCGGGCGGGGGCGTGGTGGCCGTCAGCCCCTCGCCGGGGGCGGGCGGGAGCGTGACCTGTTCGAGCCTGGTGTCGACGTTGAGCGCGGGCGCGGCGCGCTCGCCCCTGCTGGCGGCGGCGTGGAAGGCGTTGCGCTCCTCCTGCATCTCGCGCTGGCGCTGGAGGTGCAGCTCGCGGATGTCCTCGGGCATCTTCGGCGGCTCCTCGAACTTCTCCTTCTCCTTGTCCTTGAGGAAGTCCTTCATGAAGTCGACCCAGATGGGGAGCGCGCCGCGGCCGCCCGTCATCCCCGCGCCGAGGCTCTTCTTCATCCCGGGGTAGCCCAGCCAGACGCCCGTCACGTAGGTCGGCGAGTAGCCGATGAACCAGACGTCGGTCTGGTCGTTGACCGTGCCGGTCTTGCCCGCGACGGGGTGGCCGACCGACGAGGCCGCCGGTGCCGTGCCGCCGGCCGAGACGACGCCGCGCATCATGTCGACCATCGTCAGCGCCACGTACTCGCTCATCACCTTGAAGGTCGTCGGCTCCCACTCTTCGAGGACGTTGCCGTCGCGGTCGAGGACGCGGCGGATGAGGTGCTTCTCGTGGCGTACGCCCTTGCCGGGGAAGGCCGAGTAGGCCGAGACCATCTCGGCCAGCGGCACCTCGGTCGCGCCGAGCGCCGAGGGCAGGTACGGGGCCATGGGCCGCGTGATGCCGAAGCGGCGCACCATCTGCGAGCCGGTCTGGATGCCGACCATGTCGAGCGCGTGGACGGCCGGGATGTTGAGCGACTTGGCGAGCGCCGTCTTCATCGGCACGTCGCCGTTCGAGGTCGAGCCGTCGTAGTTGTGCGGCATCCAGTTGCCGCGCCTGATGGCCGCGCCCGAGATGAGCGTCTCGGGCGTCATCCCCCACTCGACGGCCGCCGCGTAGATGAAGGGCTTGAAGGCGGAGCCGGTCTGGCGGTCGGCCTGGGTCGCGTTGTTGAACTTGTTGCGGTTGAAGTCGTAGCCGCCGACCATCGTGACGATCTCGCCGTTCTTGGCGTTGACGGTCAGGATCGAGCCCTCGATGGCGGGCGTCTGCGAGACCTCGACCGTCAGGCGGCGCGCGCCCTCGTCGACGGCCTTGATCTTGTACTCGGCGAGGAGGCCGACCTTGAACTCGTCCTTCGGCTGCCTCCCGGTGGCGCGCCCCATGTCCTTCGCCGTCACCACGGCCTCGTACGCGCCGAAGTCCGCGGTCGCCTCGTTCTTGACGCGGTCGACCCTGGTGACGAGCCCCATCAGGTACTCGCCCTCCTTATAGCGCTCCTCGTGCCAGTCGGGGTGGTGGTAGCTCTCAAGCTGCTGCCGCGTGACCTGCACCGAGCCGTCCGGGTTCTGCTGGCCGATGGGCTGGAACTGGCCGCGCCAGCCGCTGTGGCCGCGGTCGTAGTCGCGCAGCCCCTCGCGCAGCGCGTAGAAGGCCCTCTTCTGCGCCTCGGCGTTGATGGTCGAGTAGACGGTCAGGCCGCCCTGCGCCACGCGCGTCGTGTACTTGTCTTCGAGCTGCTGGCGTATCTCCTCCACGGGGTAGGCGAAGACGGGCGAGGCCGACTGGAGCGAGGGCGCGTAAGCCGACTCGTGGAGCTTGATGGGGCGCGCCCGGGCGGCGTCGGCCTCCGACTGCGAGACGAAGCCGTTGTCGGCCATGAGCTGGAGGACGAGGTCGCGGCGGTCTTTGGCGCGCTCCAGACTGACGGTCGGCGAGAGCTGGCTCGGGGCCTTGGGGATGCCGGCGAGCAGCGCCGCCTCCTCGACCGA
>DASVSK010000175.1:0-5294 GCA_036388135.1 Pyrinomonadaceae bacterium
AAGGGGGTGGCTAGGTGCAGACACGATCAGCTCCGGCCCGACGCCGAAGCTAACAGGTAAGGCAGGAGATGAGTGCAGGCTCTCGGCTCACGACTTCACTGCCACCGCCAGTCCCAGCAGTGAAGCTCCGGATTGGTTACCCTTATGGCGACGGCTGCGGCGTAGCCCTGGAACGGGTTTAAATCGATGATCGTCCATCTGGCGGCCTCCGACGGGTCACTGTCGGTACTGACGAGGCGGGCGGGTTCCTGGGGCTTGAGTGAGACGGCGAAACAGTCCAGGGGGTGGGAGAGTCCTTCACCGAGGGCTTTGATGTACGCCTCCTTGCGCGTCCAGCAGTTGAAAAAAGCCTGTGTTCGCAGGTGAGTCGGCAGCGAGTTGAGTTCGCACATCTCCGCCCGGGAGAAAAACCGCTCGGCGATCTCAAGGCTGGCGAAGTCGTCGCGCAGCGACTCGATGTCAACGCCGACCTCGCGCCCGCGTGTGAAGGCGTAGAGCGCCGCGCCCTGAGAGTGAGAGACGTTGAAGCGGAGTTCAACTCCGTCCTCGGCCAGTGCGGGCTTTCCGTATTCGTTATATGTGAAGCGGATTAGAGCGGGCGGGTGTTGGAGGTA
The DNA here is from genome assembly GCA_036388135.1 of Pyrinomonadaceae bacterium. Taxonomy (GTDB): domain Bacteria; phylum Acidobacteriota; class Blastocatellia; order Pyrinomonadales; family Pyrinomonadaceae; genus QHXN01. The sequence goes on from DASVSK010000175.1 coordinate 615, forward strand.
GCGACCAAGTATGTCCCTCAGCAGACCGCGCGCGACCACGAATCGGAGACGGTCGCGTTCGAAGTGAAATCTCTGCGCCCTCTGTCTTTCGTCTGCGGTGAGCGTGGCTCGTAACCTCTCGACCGCGGAAGCGTCAGGCTCCAGCGAGGCGCGCCAGAGGTGAACGTCATCACCGCTCAGGCGAACGTCCCGCGGGGCCGGTAGCCATGTTTCCCGCCTTAAGATCATCCCGAAGCCCTTACGTATTTTAACGCGCCCCTGTCCCGCTGCCGTCCGTCCTTCTCAACCGCCCCTCGGCGCTTTGTGCTCGACGCCTCGACTCGCCACGTTTTTCTCGTCGTAAGATGCGGCGCGTGGAGAATTATACGGGAGACACGAGCGTCAAACACAGACGTCTTAAGTGTTAAAGGCAGATGAGTATCTGACTGCGTTCATAGCCCGTGAGGCTGTCCGCTTTTTACGACGCGTCGGTTGTGTCGACAGCATAGCTGGAAAATTTGCATGTATGGCTAAGTCGTATAATTTTAAATATCTTGTGACATTGCCATGAAATGATGTAATATCTGCCCCGTCCTAGCCGTTCGCAATATTCCTTGCTCTGTCTCCTCTGTTCGCCACTCCAATCCTCAAGGAGATTTCGGATGTCCCTCCAGAAGTTTGCCGACGCTCCGATCCAGAACCATATTCTCGCCGCGCTCCCTCACGACGAGTGCGAGCGACTACTGTCGCGGATGAGTTTGGTTCGCCTCCCTCGTGGCAAGTATCTCTACCACACCGGCCAGCAACTCCTGGACGCCTACTGGCTTAACAGCGGTATGGTCTCCCTCGTGGCGACGTCACAGGACGGTTCGAGCGTTGAGGTCGGCATGGTGGGCAGCGAAGGGTGTGTGGGCGCGCTCGCCCTCTTGGGGCTGACGGTCATGCCCTACGAGATGAACGTGCAGATCGAGGTGGAGACGGCCTGGAGGATTAACGTCGCCGCGCTCAGGGAGGAGTTCAACCGCGGCGGAAAACTTCAGGAGTTGCTGCTACAGTACATGCAGGTGGTGCTCTCACAGATCGTCCAGTCGGCACTCTGCAACCGCTTCCACACGGTTGAGCAGCGCCTCGGTCGCTGGCTCCTCCTCGCGCGCGACCGCGTCAACTCCGACACCTTCCTGCTCACTCACGAGGCCATCGCGCAGATGCTTGGCACGCCCCGCACGGGCGTCACCATGATAGCCCGCCACTTACAGAAGGAGGGGCTGATCTCCTACAGCCGCGGCAGGATCATCATCCTCGACCCGAAAGGGATCGAGTCGGTCGCCTGCGAGTGTTACAGCATGACTAAGGAGAGCCTCTTCGGCTTCACTCAGCAACGCTTCCGCGCCGCCTGAAAGTCTAAGCCGTTCGACCCCGCGAGCGCGCCCCTGACGGCTTTCAAAAAAAAAGTATGTCTGATAGCAGACTGTGTCTCACCCGAGACAGACAAGAGCGGTTCACATCATTTATTTTGCCTAGCGGAACACGACTCTGTCTCATCAGCCCCCCCTGGTGGTAGCGCTCCCCGTAAAGTTAGCCTGGGCTTGTTTGAGGCTCTCATTAAGATGTGCCCTTTTAGACGTCCCACTCACCATTGAAGCGTAACCCGACGCCAGACGTAATAAAAGCTCCGCCGTCATTTGCAGATGACAACGGAGCTTAGGCAACACAACTAGATCGCGCATTTCTGCTGATCCGGGTGTATCGACGCCTTCACATCCTACCGCAGAATGCAGCGAAAGACCAGCCCACGTGTCGAGGAGGTTCGCGCTGCCATGTCCCTTCTACTCAGGCCACCCTCGGATAGTCTCCCTTTTTGTCCCGGCGCTAATACTTTGCCGCGTTACGACGTAAGCCCTTCATAGCATCCGGCTTACGTGTCGCTCGCGGGGGACGCAACGCGCTTGGCGGTGCTGCCGTGTTCACGGGCGGCGCGCGCGGCGGTTTTGCGGGCCGGGAGTAATCACGTAAAGAACGGCTTGTCTCATCAACGACGCTAATCCGGAAGGATCAAGAAGTCATGAGCCACGCGGAAGAATGTGACCGCACGAGCTGGTACGCCGTCCGTACTCACCCTAAACAGGAAGAGCGGGCCAGCGATAATTTATTGGCGTGGGGGGGCGAGACTTTACTCCCCAGGATCAGGGACTGCCATTACAACCAGTTTACCGGGGCGCGCGTTTACACGATTAAGCCGCTGTTCCCGCGCTACATCTTCGCGCGCTTTCAGGCCAGCGCCCTGCTCCACAAAATCCGCTTCACCAGGGGCGTCCACAGCGTCGTCAGCTTCGGCGACCGCCCCGTCAGCGTGGACGACGAGGTCATCGCGGTCATCAAGGCGCGGATGCAAAAAGACGGGGTCATCGAGATAGGCGAGCAGTTCAGCCCGGGCGAGCAGGTGTTGATTAAAGAGGGCCCGTTCAAAAACCTGGTCGGGATTTTCGAGCGCTCGATCAGCGCCTCCGACCGCGTGATGATCCTGCTGAACACGATCACGTATCAAGGGCACATCTCCCTTGAGAGGGACCTGATCACCAGGCACGCCCAGACGGGCGCGTCCCACGCGACGCGAGGATTTTAAAGGGGAGCCTCGACGCGCCGGCTTCTAACGTTTGAAGTCACCCGGCGCGCGGGCTATCCCGACCGGCACACGGCGACGGCGCGCGGGTCGCCCCGCGGCCGCCGAAACAGTTTCAAACGGCCCCTGCCGTTCCGCTGCGCTCATCAGCTCGGAGCGGCAAAGCCTCGACAACATCAGAGCGGAAGGATGAATCGCCGGCGCGATATGCGGTAGCTCTGCCCGCGCTCGACGGCGGCGGCGCTGCCGAAGCCCCCTCGCGGCAGGCGAGCCCACTTGCCGCGAGCTGCTTGAGCCGGGCGACCTGTTTGTCTTCGACGACCGGGGCCCGTATCTCTACACCACGCCGATCTTCACCTCAGCCTCGACGCGCGGGCGGCGGGATGTCTTCATCCCGACGGCCGAGATGAGTTCCGACTTGAAGGCCGGGGTGAGTCGCAACTGAACTGTCGTGCGCCCGCCGCGCGCGGGCGCGCGCGACAGCAAAATTTTTTCACACCAACGCAGAGAGTGGAGGTAGCATGAGCGCAGACGAACGAGAAGACACGACGACCTACAAGGTCGTGGTCAACCACGAGGAGCAGTACTCGATCTGGCCCGCCGACCGCGAGAACGCACTGGGCTGGAACGACGCCGGCAAGTCCGGCACCAAGCAGGAGTGTCTGGGCTACATCGAGGAGGTGTGGACGGACATGCGCCCGCTGAGCCTCCGCAAGAAGATGGCCGAGATGGGGCTCTAGGACGACGCCGATGTCTCCGGCCGGGCCGCGGCGACGCCGCCGTCAGACGCGCCGGGGTGCCGGCCGCCGCTCGGGCGGATGTTTTACCGAAGGAGGTTCAAAAGTGCTACACGGAAGGCTTCGCAAGAACCAGGGTCTCCCCGCCATGGTGTTTCGTGCAACCCTCCTGGCGTCATGCCTGGCGTTCGCGCAGCAGGCGCAGGCCGCGCCCGCTCTCGGCGCGGCGCACGCGGGCCAGGAGCGAGGTGCGAAGGTGCAGAGCAACGAGTTCAACCTTGAGGGCGAGGAGCAGTTCGCCAGGTGGGCGAACGGCGACCACAGCATCGAGGCTCGTGCCAAGGGGCGGATCGAGTTCAACGACGACGACTCGGACGTCAAGAGCATCTCCCGCGGCGGCCACCTGAGAATCAAAGAGGAGCGCGGCGGGGTCGTCCGCTCGCTTGAGGTCGTGCCCGGGCCGGACGGCGCGCCGCAGAAGTCTTACACGGCGCGGGGACAGAGGCGCGAGTTCGACGCAGAGGCGCGCGCCTGGCTGTCGTCGGTGCTGCCGCTGGTGATTCGGCACACGGCCGTCGCCGCCGACACCAGGGTGCAGAGGATTCTCGCGCGCGGCGGAGCCGACGCCGTGCTCGACGAAATCTCGCGGGTCGAGACCAACAGCGCCAAGCTCATCTACCTTCGGCAGTTGTTCAAGGCCAGGCTCTCGGCCGACGACTTGCAGCGCGCGGCGCGGCTCGTGGCGCGCACCGTCAGCTCCGACGGCGACAAGGCGCGCTTCCTCGTCGAGTCGCTCGGCTCGTACCTCGGCGGCGAGGCGGCCCCGGCCTCCTTCTTCGAGGCGGTCAACAGCATCCGCGCCGACGGCGACCGCAGGCGCGTGCTGGCGGCCGTCGCCGGGACGAAAGGGCTCTCGCGCGCCAACCTGCTCCGCACCTTCGAGTCGGCGAAGGGCATGGCGTCCGACGGCGACAAGGCCGGCTTCCTCGCCGGGGTCGACCCGCGCGAACTCGGCGACGCCGGGGTGGCCGCGGCCTTCTTCGAGGCCGTGGATTCCATCCGCGCCGACGGCGACCGCAGGCGCGTGCTCTCGACGCTCTTAGGCGGTCGGGGGCTCAGCCGCGAGAACCTGCTGCGCACGCTCAGGTCGGCCGCGCGGATGTCGTCCGACGGCGACAAGGCGGGCTTCCTCCTTGAGGTGGCGCACGCCGGCCCGCAGGACGCGTCTGTGCGCGCCGCGCTGCGCGAGGCGGCGCGCGGCATCTCTTCGGAAGGCGACCGGCAGCGTGTCCTCGCCGCGCTCGCGCAGGAGTGAAAAAGCGTCGCGCCGGGTGGAGCGTGGGG
>DASVSK010000176.1:0-11150 GCA_036388135.1 Pyrinomonadaceae bacterium
CGGCCCGCTCGGCGTCGAGTTGACGCCGAGTAACTTTTTGAAGCCGGGTAGGCGCGGGCTTGGCTACCGGGGTCGGGTCGCGGCCGCGCGCGGGCGCAGGGTCGGAAGGTAAGAGCTTAATGATCGAGGACGCCGAGAACATCGCCGAGCTTTCACCCGCGGAGCGCGCGGCGCTTATGGTGCGTCTGAAAAAGAAGAAGGCGGACGAGCGTGCGGGCGGGCGCGCCATCCCGCGGCGGGCCGAGGCGGCGCACCACCCCCTCTCTTTCGCGCAGCAGCGACTCTGGTTCCTCGAACAGTTAGAGCCGAACGGCCCCTACAAAGTGCCCGCCGCCTTCCGCCTCCGCGGACGACTCGACGTCGAAGCGCTCGAACGAAGCGTCAACGAAATCATCAGTCGGCACGAAGTCCTGCGCACCACGTTCGCGGAGATCGAAGGGCGTCCCGCGCAGATAGTCGCGCCGCGGCTGAGCCTGTCCATCCCCGTCGAAGACCTGAGCCGCCTGCCGGAGGACGAACGGGCGGAGAGGGTCAGACAGACCGCCGCGCGTCTGAGAGAACAGCCGTTCGACTTGGAGCGCGGGCCACTGGTGGGGGCCGTGCTGGTGCGGCTGGCCGAAGACGAACACCTCTTCTGGTTGCTGACGCACCACATCGTTTCGGACGGGTGGTCGATAGGCGTGCTCGTCAGGGAGTTGAGCGCGGCTTACGAAGCCTTCACCGCCGGGCGGCGGCCGGAGCTGCCGGAGCTGCCCATCCAGTACGCCGACTTCGCCGTCTGGCAGCGCGGCTGGCTGCAAGGCGAGACGCTCGGGCGGCAGATGAGATATTGGAAGGAGCGCCTGGGCGGAAAGTCGCCGACGCTGGAGCTGCCGACCGACAGGCCGCGCCCGCCGGTGCAGAGCTACCGGGGCGCTATTCTCACACACCTCGTCGACCTCGGGCTGGCGGGGCGGCTGAAGGAACTGGCCCGCCGCGAAGGCGTGACGCCTTACATGCTTCTGCTCGCCGTCTTCAAGACGCTGCTCCGACGCTACGCCGGGCAGGACGACGTCGTCGTCGGCACGCCTATCGCCAACCGCAACCGGACGGAGTTGGAGCCGCTCGTCGGGTTCTTCGTCAACACCCTTGTGTTGCGAACCGACCTGTCGGGCGACCCCCCGTTCGTGGAACTGCTCGGCCGCGTGCGCGAAGTGGCGCTCGGGGCCTTCGCGCATCAGGACGTGCCGTTCGAGAAGCTGGTCGAGGAATTGCAGCCCGAGCGCGACACGAGCCGCACGCCGCTCTTCCAGGTCATGTTCTCTTTGCAGAACGCGCCGCCGCCGCCGCCGTTGATGGGCGGCGTGGAAGTCAGCATGATGGACGACGAGACGTCGGTCTCCCCGTTCGACCTGTCGTTCGACGTGACCGAGCGCGCGGACGGTCTGCTGTGCGGGCTGGAGTACAACACGGACCTCTTCGACGGCGCGACCGTCGGGCGGATGCTCAAGCACTTCGCGGTTCTGTTGGAGGCCGCCACCGCCGACCCGGCCGTGCGACTCAGCCGCCTGCCGCTGCTGACGAAAGAGGAGCGGCGTCAACTCCTCGTCGGGTGGAACGACACGGCGCGCGACTTCCCACGCGACAGGTGCGTCCACGAACTCTTCGAGGAGCAGGCCGCCGCGAAGCCCGAGGCCGTGGCGCTCGTCTGTGGCGGCGAGCGGCTGACGTACGCGGAGCTGAACGGGCGGGCCAACCGCCTGGCCCGCCACCTTCGCGCGTGCGGGGTCGGTGCCGAGACGCGGGTCGGCGTCCTGCTTGAGCGTGAAACGTGGGCGGCCGTCGCGCTGCTGGCCGTGCTGAAGGCCGGGGGGGCCTGGGTGGCCTTAGACCCCGCGTACCCGCCGCCGCGGCTCTCCTTCATGCTCGAAGACGCGGGCGCGTCCGTGCTCCTGACGACGACGCGGCTGGCGGAATCCCTGCCCGCACACGGCGCGCGGCTCGTCCTCCTCGACGCGGAGGCGCGGCAGTTGGAGGCGCGCGAGGGCGGCGACCTCGGGCGTGTCGCCGACGCGAGCAACCTCGCCTACCTCGTCTACACGTCGGGGACGACGGGGCGGCCGAAGGGCATCCTCGTCGAGCACCGCTCGCTCGTCAACACGAGCCTCGCTTTCGCGTCGCACCACGGCCTGACGCCGCGCGACCGTCTGTTGCAGTTCGCGTCCTTCTCGTTCGACGTGGCGGCCGAAGAGTTCTTCGGGGCGTGGCTGGCGGGCGCGCGCGCCGTCATGCGCCCCGCGCGCGCGTTCGACTCCATCGAGGAGTTCGTCCGGTTCGTCGGGCGCGAGGGCGTGACGGTGGCGAACCTGCCCGCGTCGTTCTGGGCGGAGTGGGTGGCGACGCTCGACGGGCGAGGCGTCGAAGACGCCGGGGCGCACGGCGCGACGCCTGAAGCGTCCTTGCCCGCGACGCTGCGACGCGTCGTCGTCGGCAACGAGAAGACGCTCGGCGCGACGCTCGAACGCTGGCGGCGGCTCGTCGGCGAACGCGTCGAGTGGAGCAACGCTTACGGGCCGACGGAGACGACCGTCACGGCGAGCAACTACGAGCCGGGCGGCGCGGACGCGACAGACGCCGCACGCGCCGTGGCGTCAATCACCCCTATCGGCCGCCCCATCGCCAACGCGGAGATGTACGTCCTCGACGCGTGGCGGCAGGTCGTCCCCGTCGGGGTGGTCGGTGAAATCTACGTCGGAGGCGCGGGCGTGGCGCGCGGCTATCACCGACGCCCGGCGCAGACGGCCGAGCGGTTCCTGCCGCACCCGTACGGGCGGCAGCCCGGCGCGCGCCTCTACCGGACGGGCGACCTCGGACGTTTCCTGCCCGACGGCAACGTCGAGTATCTCGGCCGCGCCGACGAGCAGGTCAAAGTCCGCGGCTTCCGCGTCGAGGTCGGCGAGGTCGAGTCGGTGCTCAAGGAACACGCGGAGGTGCGTGAGTGCGTCGTCACGGCGGGAGACGACGGGCGCGGCGGCCTCCGCCTCGTCGCTTACGTCGTCCCGCGCGCGCCGTCGTCGGCGGAGCCGGGCGGCCTGCGTTCCTACCTGAAGGAACAACTGCCCGACTACATGATTCCGTCGGCGTTCGTGCGGCTCGAAGCTCTGCCGCTGACGCCGAACGGCAAGCTCGACCGCAAGGCCCTGCCCGAGCCGGACGGCGCGAGCCGCGAAGCCGTTGAGCCATACGTCGCGCCGCGCTCGGAGCTGGAGCGGCTCGTCACAGACGTCTGGCGGGAGGTGCTGGAGGTCGAGCGCGTCGGCGTCCACGACAACTTCTTCAACCTCGGCGGCCACTCGCTGCTTCTGATTCGCGTCAACAGCAGACTGCGCGAGTCGCTCGGGGCGGAGCTGCCCGTCATCGAGATGTTCAAGTACCCGACGGTGAGCGCGCTGGCCGAGCACCTGAGCGCGCCGCGGGCCGAGCCGTGGGCGACGGCGCGCGCGGGGCGGGGCGAGTCCGCGGGTCGCGCCGCTTTGACGAGCAGGCGGCGCGAGCTGACACGGCGGCAGGCGGCGCGCTCGCGTCAGGGGGCTGAAAAAGAGAACGATTAGCCGAAAAGTCCTGCGGGCGTCCGCCCCCTGCGGTCGCGGCGCGGGTTAAGTTTTGAGATGAGTCACCGAAGCACAGACACGCTGACGGAAATCCTGCGCCGGAGGGCGTTGCGGCAGCCCGCGCGCACGGCCTTCTCCTTCCTCGCCGACGGCGAGGGCGTGACGGCGCGTCTGACTTACGCCGAACTCGACGCGCGCGCGCGCGCCGTCGGCGCGCTGCTGCAAGAGTGCGGCGCGCGGGGCGAGCGCGTGCTGCTGCTCTTCGACGCGGGGCTGGATTTCGTCACGTCCTTCTTCGGCTGCCTGTACGCGGGCGCGGTGGCGGTGCCCGCGCCCCCGCCCCACCCCGCGCGTCTCGGGCGCACGCTCCCCAGGGTTCAAGCCATCGCCGCCGACTCGCGCCCGGCCATCGCCCTCACCACCGCGGCGATTCTCTCGATGATAGAGCGTGCGCCCGACGGCGCGGCCGACCTGCGCGCGCTACGTTGGATAAAGGTCGACGAGGTCGACCCGGACGCGGCCTCACGCTGGCAGCCGCCCGCGCAGGCGACCGACGACCTCGCGTACCTGCAATACACCTCCGGCTCGACCTCGACGCCGAAGGGCGTGATGGTCACACACTTCTGCCTGACTCACCAGTCCGAACACCTCGCGCGCGCCTACGGCTACACGCCCGAGAGCGTGAGCGCCACGTGGATGCCGAACTTCCACGACTACGGGCTGGTCGAGGGCATCGTCCACCCGGCCGTCTTCGGCGTCCCCGCGTACCTCTTCTCGCCGCTCGCCTTCGTGCAGCGCCCCGCGCGCTGGCTTGAGGCGGTCACGCGCTACGGCGTGACGCACAGCTCCGGCCCCAACTTCGCCTACGAGCTTTGCGTCCGCAAGGTCTCGGCGGAGGAGCGCGCGGCGCTCGACCTGAGCAGTTGGCGCGCCGCCGGCAACGCCGCCGAGCCCGTACACCGCGAGACGATTGAACGCTTCGACGAGAAGTTCGCGCCGTGCGGCTTCCGACGCGAAGCCTTCTACCCTTCGTTCGGACTCGCCGAGGCGACGCTGATGGTCACGGCCGGCGGCGCGGAGCCGAACGCGCCGCTCTTCATCACGGCGCAGGCGTCCGCGCTCGAACAGGAGCGGCGCGTCGTCGAGGTCGAGCCGACCCACGCGGGCGCGCGCCCCCTCGTCGGCTGCGGCCGTCCAATCATGGACACGGAGCTTGCCGTCGTAGACCCTTCGACCCTGCGCCGCCGCGCGCCGGACGAGCTGGGCGAAATCTGGGTGAAGTGCGAGGGGCTGGCGCGCGGCTACTGGCAGCGCCCCGATGAGACCGAAGAGAAGTTCCGCGCGCGCATCGCCGACACGGGGGAAGGCCCGTTCATGCGCACGGGCGACCTCGGCTTCGTGCGCCACGGCGAGCTTTTCATCAGCGGCCGCGTCAAAGACCTCATCATCATCCGCGGGCAGAACTACTACCCCCAGGACATCGAGTGGACGGCCGAGCGGAGCCACGGCCTGCTCAGGCACGGCTGCTGCGCGGCCTTCTCGGTCGAAGTCGGACTGGAAGAACGCCTCGTCCTCGTGCAGGAGGTCAGGCGCGAGTTCGACGCGGCGGACGCGCCCGAGGTCTTCGACGCCATCCGCGAGCGCGTCGTCGAGCGCCACGAGCTACAGCCCCACGCCGTCGTCCTCGTTAAGACCGGCACGATCAACAAGACTTCGAGCGGGAAGATTCAGAGGCACGCCAGCCGCCGGGAATTTCTCGAAGGGACTCTGGAGGTGTTGGCCCGCTGGCAGGCGCACGACGCCGCCGAGGCCGAGACTCGTCTGGGCGGCGGCGCGGAACCCTCGTCGCCGCCGCCTGCCCCGCAGCCGACTCGCGCCTTCAGGGAGACGCGGACGGTCGAGGCCGTGCGGGAGTGGCTCGCCGCGGAAGTCTCTCGGCGCGCGGGCGTCCCTCCCGAAGAGGTTGACGCCGCCCAGCCGTTCCGTCGGTACGGCTTCGACTCGGCGCGCGTGGTGGCGATGGTCGGCGACCTGGGCCCGTGGCTCGGACGGCCGCTGCCGCCGACGCTCTTCTGGGACTACCCGACCGTCGAGGCCGTCGCGCGCCATCTGGGCGAAGAGCCCGCGCGCGACTCCCAAGCGGCGGATGCCAACCCGCCCGCCACGCGTGCGCATGAAGAAGACAGGCGGGCGCGCGAGCGCGACGATCCCGAGCCCGTCGCGATTGTCGGCATCGGCTGTCGCTTCCCCGGCGCGGAGAACGTCGAAGCCTTCTGGCGGCTCCTGCGCGAAGGCGTGGACGCCGTCACGGAAGTCCCGCCGGGGCGTTGGCAGACCGACGCGCACGACCCGTCCGGCGCGGGGCGCGGCGTCGTGCGCCGTGGCGGCTTTCTGAAGAACGTCGACGGCTTCGACGCGCACTTCTTCGGCATCTCGCCGCGCGAAGCGGCGCAGATAGACCCGCAGCAGCGCCTTCTGCTCGAAGTCGCGTGGGAGGCGCTCGAAGATGCCGGGTACGCGCCCGACCGGCTCGGCGGAACGCGAACGGGCGTCTTCGTCGGCATCAGCAACAGCGACTACTCACAACTCCAATTCGACGCCGACGGGGGGCCCGACGCGTACGCCGGCACCGGCTCCGCCCTCAGCATCGCCGCCAACCGACTCTCCTACCTGCTCGACCTGCGCGGGCCGAGCATGGCCGTCGACACCGCCTGCTCGTCTTCGCTCGTCGCCGTCCACGCGGCCTGCCAGAGCCTGCGCGCGGGCGAGTCGCGCGTGGCGCTCGCGGGCGGCGTCAACCTCCTGCTCACTCCAAAGCTGACCGAGGCGCTCACGCGCGCCGGGATGATGTCGGCCGACGGCCGCTGTAAAACTTTCGACGCGGCGGCCGACGGCTACGTCCGCTCCGAAGGCTGCGGCGTCGTCGTGCTCAAGCGACTCTCGGAGGCCGCGCGCGACGGCGACCGCGTGCTGGCTCTGATACGCGGCTCGGCCGTCAACCAGGACGGGCGGAGCAACGGGCTGACGGCCCCGAACGGACTGGCGCAACAGGCGCTCGTCAGGGAGGCTCTGGAGGCCGCGCGCGTCGCCCCGTCGCAAATCGGCTACGTCGAGGCGCACGGCACGGGCACGCCGCTCGGCGACCCCATCGAGTTCGACGCCCTCGGCGCGATCTTGCGCGAGGGGCGGCCGCGGGGCGCGCACTGTCTCGTCGGCTCGGTCAAGACCAACATCGGCCACCTCGAAGCCGCCGCCGGGATAGCCGGCCTCATCAAAGTCGCGCTCTCGCTCGACCGCGAACACGTCCCGCCGCACCTTCACGTGCGCGACCTCAACCCGCACCTCTCGACCGCAGACTCGCCGCTTGAGATAGCCACCGTGGGCCGCGACTGGAAGCGCGGCGGCGGTCGCCGCCTCGCGGGCGTCAGCTCCTTCGGCTTCGGCGGGACGAACGCGCACGTCGTCCTCGAAGAAGCCCCCGCCGTCCTCGTCGAACCCGCCGCGCTTGAAGAAGCGCCCGCCGCCGTCAAGACGGAGCGCCCCCTGCATGTCCTCACCCTGTCGGCGCAGAGCGACGGCGCACTCCGCGAACTCGCGCGCCGCTACGCGGAGCACCTCACGCTCCAAGCCGGGCCGGCGCTCCCCGACTTGTGCTTCACCGCGAACGCGGGCCGCGCGCGCTTCAGACACCGCCTGGCGACGACGTGCGAGACGCGCGAACAACTCGCGCTGTCCCTGCGCGCCTTCGCCGACGCCGGGCGGGCCGACGGCCTGTGGCAAGGGCATCTGTCCGGCCGCCGCCGCCCTCGGACGGCCTTCCTCTTCACGGGGCAGGGCTCGCAGTACCGCGGCATGGGGCGGGAACTCTACGAGACGCAGCCGAGCTTCCGGCGCGCGCTCAATCGGTGCGACGAAATCCTGCGCCCCGCGTTGGAACGCCCGCTGCTCTCCGTGCTCTACGGTGAGGCCGAGCCGTCGCCGCGGCTGGACGAGACGGCCTACACGCAGCCCGCTCTCTTCGCGCTCGGCTACGCGCTCGCCGAGTTGTGGCGCGCGTGGGGCGTCGAGCCCGACTTCGTCTTCGGGCACAGCGTCGGCGAGTACGCGGCGGCGTGCTTCGCGGGCGCGTTCAGTCTGGAAGAGGGGCTGGCGCTCGTCGCCGAGCGCGCGCGCCTGATGCAGTCGCTCCCGCCGTCGGGCGAGATGGCCGCCGTCTTCGCCGACGAGGGCCGGGTCGCCGCCGCGGTCGAGCCTTACCGCGGGCGCGTCTCAATCGCCGCCGTCAACGGCCCCGCGCACACGGTCGTCTCGGGCGAGCGCGGTGCCTTGCGCGAGGCGCTGCGGCGGCTCGAAGCCGACGGCGTCACCACACGCGCCCTGAACGTCTCACACGCCTTCCACTCGCCGCTCATGGAGCCGTCGATGGGCGACTTCGAGCGCGCCCTGCGGCGCGTCGGGTTTAGCCCGCTGCGCGTCCCGCTCATCTCGGGGCTGACCGGCGCGGCGCTCGAAGCGGGCGCGCGCGTGGACGCGGACTTCTGGCTGTCGCACGCGCGAGAGCCGGTGCGCTTCGACGCATCGATGCGGACACTGGCGGCGCGCGGCTGCGAGACGTTCGTCGAGATAGGACCGGACGCGCCGCTGCTGAACATGGGACGCCGTTGTCTGCCCGGCGCGAACGCGAGTTGGCTGCCCTCACTCCGGCGGGGTCAGGGCGACTGGCGCGTGCTGCTCTCAAGCCTGGCGGCGCTCTACGTCTCGGGCGCGGAGGTCGACTGGGAAAGTTTCGACCGCGATTACACGCGCCGCCGCGTGGGGCTTCCGACCTACCCGTTCGAGAGAAAAAGTTACTGGCTACAGTCCGCGGCGCGCCGCCCGCCGGGCGTGGACGAGTTGAGCGCGACCCCGGCCGAGGCAGACGCCGCGGCGGATTTTCAGCGGCGGGAGACGCCCGCCGATACGTCGGAAGGATACGAAATCATGACGACCGAAGCCTCGCCCACGCCCCGCGCCGGGGCGGCGCACGCGCCGACCGACCCGCGCCGCAAGGAAGCGATTCTCGAAACACTCCGCGCCATCGTGGGTCGCCTGCTACAGACCGAGCCCGAGACGTTAGACGTCCACGCGTCGTTTCTCGAAATGGGCGCGGACTCCATCGTCCTCGCCGAAGCCATCCGCGTCGTCGAAGACAGCTTCCAACTGAAAATCTCCATCCGCCAACTCTTCGAGCAGTTCACCACGCTCGACACGCTGGCCGACCACATCGAGCAGAACTCGGCGGCGGGGCGAACGGCCGCGCCCGTCCACGCCAGCGCCGAGGCGCAACGCGCGTTTACTCAAACAGCCCCACCCGCGTGCGCCCTGCCCGCGCGGCCGACGCGGGACTTCGCCACGCCGACCGAGCCCACGCCGTACGCGCCCCCGCTTGAAAGCGCCGCGGGCGCTGGGCCGCACGCGGACTCGGGGCCGCACGCGGACTCGCTTGAGCGCATCATGTCGCGGCAGCTCGACCTGCTCTCGCAGTTCTCCGGCCTCATGTCGCAGCAACTCTCCGTGCTCGGCCGGGGCGGCACACCCGACCGCGCCGCGCCGACTCACGAAGCCGTCGAAGCGCGCGAAGAGCCCCGCCGTTATGAACCGCATACCCAACTCCCGGCGGCCGAATCACGTCCGCCGTCGACGCCGTCCGCGTCGGGCAACGGGGCTAACGGTGACACCGGCGGCGGCTCCGCGCCGCGCGCGACGACCGACGCCGCGCAGACGCCCGCAGCCACGGGAAGGGAAGCGCGCGCCCCGTACGTCCCCTATCGCCCCGTCCAGCCCGGCGCGGTCGGGGGCTTGAGCGAGAGGCAGCGGCAACACCTGGGCGAGCTGGTCGAACGCTTCACGCGCCGCACGGCGGCGTCAAAGCGGGCGGCAGAGCAGTACAGGTCTGTGCTCGCCGACAGCCGGGCCGTCGTCGGCTTCCGCCTCTCCATCAAGGAGATGCTCTACCCGATTGTCGGCGCGGGGGCCGACGGCGCGCGCCTGCGCGACATAGACGGCAACGAGTACGTCGACATCACGATGGGCTTCGGCGTCCACCTCCTCGGCCACCGCCCGCCGTTCGTCGACGCGGCCATCGAGGAGCAGCTCCGGCGCGGCATCGAGATGGGGCCGCGCCCCGCGCTCGCCGGGGAGGTGGCCGCGCTCGTCTGCGAGCTGACGGGGATGGAGCGCGCGACCTTCTGCAACTCCGGCACGGAGGCGGTGATGACGGCGCTCCGGCTCGCGCGCGCGCGCACCGGGAGGACGAAGGTCGCCGTCTTCGCCGGCTCGTACCACGGCCACTCCGACGGGACGCTCGCGCGCGCGCGCGACGTCGGCGGCCGCCCCGTCTCGTCGCCGCTCGCGCCCGGCATCCCGCCGCGCGTCGTCGAGGACGTGCTGGTGCTCGACTACGGCAGCCCGCGCTCGCTCGAAATACTGCGCGAGCACGCGGACGAGCTGGCCGCCGTCCTCGTCGAGCCGGTGCAGAGCCGCCACCCGGAGTTGCAGCCGCGCGAGTTCCTGCACGAGCTGCGTGACTGGACGAGGGCGGCGGGCGTCGTCCTGGTTTTCGACGAGATGGTGACGGGCTTCCGCGTCCACCCCGGCGGGGCGCAGGCTTGGTTCGGCGTCGAGGCCGACCTCGCCACCTACGGCAAGATTGCGGGCGGCGGCCTGCCCGTCGGCATCGTCGCGGGGCGCGCGCCCTTCATGGACGGCATCGACGGCGGCCTGTGGGAGTACGGCGACGCCTCCTACCCGCGCGCCGAGACCACATACTTCGGCGGCACCTTCTGCCAGCACCCGCTCGCGATGGCCTCGGCGCGCGCCGTGCTCCGACACCTCAAGGAGCGCGGGCCGTCTCTGCAAACGGAGCTGAACGAGCGTACCGCGCGCCTCGCCTCGACGCTCAACGAGCACTTCGCGCGTGAGGAGATGCCCATCCGGGTCGCGCACTTCGGCTCGCTCTTCCGCTTCAACTACACGGGCAACTTAGACCTGCTCTTCTACCACCTGCTCACGAAGGGCGTCTACGTTTGGGAGTGGCGCAACTGCTTCCTCTCGACGGCGCACACGGACGAAGACCTCGCGCACGTCGTCCGCGCCGTCACCGACAGCGCCGAGGAGATGCGCGCGGGCGGCTTCATCGCGGAGAAGTCCGGCGGGCCTTCCAACGGCGGCCCTTCCAACGGCTCGCGCCGGACAGAAGCCGTGAGCCCCGCGGCCGTAGCCGCGAGCCCCGCGGCCGTCGAGCAGGCCGGGCGGGCGGACGGGCGGCAGGCGCTCGGGTTCTGGGGGCGGCGTGAGACAAAGCCCGCGCTCGTCGGCCAGCGCGCCGCCGTCGTGGAGGAGTCGCGCGTAAACGCTCCGGCCCGCGAGGCCGAGCCCGGCGCGCGCGCCGACAAGACCGTCCGGTTCAGCCTCTCCTACTTCGGCAACTACGACGCGGCGTCCGACGCACGCAAGTACGACCTTTTGATTGAAGGCGCGAGGTTCGCCGACCGTCACGGCTTCGAGGCCGTCTGGATTCCG
>DASVSK010000177.1:0-1897 GCA_036388135.1 Pyrinomonadaceae bacterium
TACGCGGTCGCCGGCTTCAGGATTTGCGCCGACCGTTCCGGCTGCTCGCCGCCCGGCCCGGCGTCGGCCGCGCCGTCGACGCGCAGAACGGGGCTCGGTTGCGCGAGCCGGCCGCCGGAGGCGAAGGCCGTGTAGGCGGTCGCCACTTCGAGCGGCGTGGCCTCGGCCGTGCCGAGCGCCATCGAGGGGTAGGCTTGCGGCCTCGGGAGCCCGAGGCGTTCGGCGAGCGCGGCCACGCGCGTCAGCCCCGTCCGCATCGCCGCGTCGACCGTGACGACGTTGAGCGAGCGGACGAGCCCCGTGCGCAGCGTCACGTCGCGCATCGAGAACCCGCCGCCGTAGTTGGCCGGCCGGTAGCGCGAGCGCACGTCGTACGTGAACTCGCGCGGCGCGTCCGCGGCGAGCGTGAGCGGCGAGAGCCCCGATTCGAGCGCCGCCGCGAAGACCACCGGCTTGAAGACCGAGCCGGGCTGGCGGCGCGCGTCGGTCGCGCGGTTGAGCTGCGACTCCGCGTAAGAGTTGCCGCCGACCATCGCCAGCACGTGTCCCGTCCGGGGGTCTAAGGCGACGAGCGCCGCCTGCGGCCTGCGCTTACCCCTGGAGACTTTTTCCAGCCGCTCGACCTGCCGGCCGACCGCCTCCTCGGCGACCCGCTGGAGGTCGAGGTCGAGCGTGGTGTAGACGCGCAAATTCCGCCCCGGCTGTTCCGACGGGTCGGCGAGGCGCGACTCGACGGCGCGGCTCACGTAGTCGATGAAGTAGGGCGCGGTGGCGTCGGCGCGCGCGAGCGGCGCGACGCGGACGGGCTCGTCGCAGGCGGCGCGCGCCTCTTCGGCCGTCACCGCGCCGTCGCGGAGCATCGCCGCGACGGCCGTGTTGCGGCGCTCGCGCGCCGCGTCCGGGTGTCGGTCGGGCGCGTAGCGGCCCGGGCTCTGGATCATGCCGGCGATGGTCGCCGCCTCGGCGAGCGTGACGTCGCGCAGCCCCTTGCCGAAGAAGACGCGCGCCGCCTGCCGCACCCCGCGCACCGCGATTGAGCCGCGCTGGCCGAGATAAATCTCGTTGCAGTAGAGCGCGAAGATGTCCTCTTTCGACATCCGGCTCTCAAGGACGGAGGCGAGCGCGGCCTCGCGGAACTTGCGGCGGAGCGTGCGCTCGGGTGTCAGGTAGGTGTTCTTGACGAGCTGCTGCGTGATGGTCGAGCCGCCCTGCTTCAGCTCGCGCGAGTCGTCGCCCCAACTGAAGGCCGCGCGCGCGACGCCCCGGAGGTCGACCGCGCCGTGCTCGAAGAAGCGCCGGTCTTCGACCGAGAGGACGGCGCGCCGCAGCACCTCGGGAATCTCCGCGTAGGAGAGCGCCGAACGCTCGGCCGTCTTCTCGCCCGCCTCGACCGTGAGCGGCTCGGGCGCGAGCGTGAAGGAGTCGAGCGGCGCGCCGTCGCCGCGGAGTTCCGCTATCTGCCCGCGGCCGTCGAACCCGACGCGCACGAGTGAGACGCCCTGCGCCCCCGCGCCGTCGGAGTCTTCGGAGGGGAAGATTTCGACCGCCTCGGGCGCGACGCGGAAGCTGCCGTTCCAGACGCGGCTCGGCTCGCCCTCGACGTAACCGGCGCGGCGCAGGATTTCGGCGAGCCCCGACGGCGTCAGACGCTGCCCCTCGCGCAAAGTGCGCGGCGCGGCGTAGAGCCCGGCGCGGCTCGTCAGGTAGCCCGCGGCCAGGCGCTCGTCCACGACTTTCGAGTAGTGTGAGTAGAGGTATGCGAAGGCGGCGGCCGTCAAGACGACGGCGGCGATCAGGAGCGCGGCGGACGCGCGCAGCAGGCGCGGGATTAGCGGCGCGCGGCGTGCGCCGGGGCCGTCGGCCGGGCGGTAGAACTTCGCGCGCCGGACGCGTCGGC
>DASVSK010000178.1:0-3120 GCA_036388135.1 Pyrinomonadaceae bacterium
GGGGCGCGTGGCCGAAGGGTGCGTGACGGACTCTCCCCTCACACTCGGATTTGCCGCGACGCGCGACGGCCACGGCCTAATCTCTGCCGAAGGAGAACCCTCAAGCAGTTGTCCGCCCACAGAACGATTCCGGGCCCGAACTTGCAGACGCTCACGCGCGAGCGCAAGGCGCGCATGTACGAGGCGCGCGAGGCCATCATCGACCGTCTCGCGCCCAACATCCACTCCGAGATAGACCTCGACAAGTTCCTCCACGCCGTCGTCGCCGAGCTGGGGCGCATGATGGAGGTCGACCGCTGCGACGTCGTGCAGCTCGCGCGCGGCGGCGAGCTGCGCATCAGCCACGAGTGGCGCGCCGACGAGGACGTGCCCTCGTCGCTCGGCACGCACTTCCCCGTCGACTTCGGCCAGCTCGCCGAGCGCTTCGACTTCGCGCGCCCCATCCGCCTCGACGACGCCGCGGCCGCCGGGCTCGACCCGCGCGCCTCCCTGCTGCCGCCGAGCCTCGGCACGCGCTCGCTCCTCATCGTCCCCGTCGTCCTCGACGACAACGTGCTGGGCCTCCTCGGGCTGCACATGACGCGCGCCCCGCGCCACTGGGACGACGAGGAGGTCGCCCTCATCCAGTCCATCGCGCGCCAGATCGCCGTCGGCTACCAGTACGCGCGCCTCTACACGGACAAGCAGCGCGAGGCGAGCCGCACGCGCGCCCTCCTGGAGATCGCCAACCTGCTCAACTCGCGCTCGGACTTCGGCGAGCTGACGTCGCACGTGCTCGAGCGCGCCAACGAGATGGTCGGCGCGGACTACTGCGCGCTCGGCGTCGTCGAGCCGTCGGGGAAGTCCATCAGCCTCGCGGCGTTCAAGGCCGCGCCGCACGCGACGACGCTGCGCGTGCGCGAGCTGATCGAGTCGCACGGCAAGTCCATCGACATCTCGGCCTTCCCCGCGGTCACGGGGCTGCTGGCGGAGCCGCGCACGCTGCGCGTCATCGACGCCGACCTGCCCGAGCCCGTCCGCTTCGCCTTCAACGCCACGCTCGGCGGGCGCGCCGCGCTCGTCGCGCCGGTGACGATCCGCAGCCAGACCTTCGGCCTGCTCGGCTTCGTCTGGGGCGAGCCGCGCGAGGCGTTCGACGGGCATGAGGTGGCGCTGGTCGAAGGCATCGCGCGGCAGATCGGCACCGCCCTTGAGCGCGACCAGCTCTCGGCCGAGGTGATGAGGCTGAGGAGCGCGCTGCACGAGCGCCACGCCGAAGACCGCATCATCGGCCAGTCGCCCGCCATCCTGCGCGCGCGCGAGCTGGCCTTAAACGTCGCCGACACGCAGACCTCCGTCCTCGTCCAGGGCGAGTCGGGCACGGGCAAGGAGCTTCTGGCGAACCTCATCCACTACAACTCGCGGCGCAAGGAGGGGCCTTACGTCAAGCTCAACTGCGGCGCGATACCCGAGTCGCTCCTGGAGTCGGAGCTGTTCGGCCACGAGCGCGGCGCGTTCACAGACGCGCGCCAGCGCCGTCGCGGCCGCTTCGAGGAGGCCGACGGCGGCACGCTCTTCCTCGACGAGATAGGCGAGATGAGCCTGTCGGCGCAGGTGCGCCTGCTGCGCGTGCTCCAGGACGGCGAGTTCGCGCGCGTGGGCGCGAACGAGGTGCTGCGCTCGGACGCGCGCGTCATCGCCGCCACGAACGTCGACCTCGAGCGCGCCGTCGAGCGGGGCACGTTCCGGCGCGACCTCTACTACCGCCTCTCGGTCTTCCCCATCCAGCTCCCGCCCCTGCGCGAGCGGCGCGAGGACGTCCACACGCTTGTCATACACTTCCTCGAACACTACAAGCAGAAGACGGGCCGCTTCATCTCGGGCATCTCGGGGGCGGCGGTGCGCGCGCTCGTCTCGTACGACTGGCCGGGCAACGTCCGCGAGCTTGAGAACGCGGTCGAGCGCGCCGTCATCATCGCCTCGGGGCGTCAGATAGAGGTCGACGACCTGCCGGAGCAGATCGGCCGCGTCGCGCGCGAGGAGCGGACCCGCACGCGGGGCGAGCGCGAGCGCGCCGCCTCCGAGGGGCGCAGCGTCACGCTCGAACTCGACGTCCCCGCCTCGCTCGACGAGATAGAGCGCCGCGCCATCGAGGCCACGCTCGACTACACCGGCGGCGACAAGACGGCGACAGCGCGCGCCCTCGGCATCGGCCGCAAGACGCTCTACCGCAAGCTCCGCCAGTACGAGGGCGAGGCCGCCGCGCCGCACGAAGACGTCGGCGAGTGAGTGCGCGCGCGGCCGCGGCCGCGCCTCCCGCGAAAGGAGTGAACCCTTGAAAGCCAAACTCGCCCTCTGCGTCCTGGCCGCGGCGCTCGCCTGCGCGTCCCCGGCGCGCGCCGCCGCCACCACGTGGTTCCCGCAGGAGTTCTCGTGTCCGGCCTGCAAGACGAAGAACACCTTCCTCGTCGTCGCCAGCTACGGCTCCTACATCTACGACTGGCCGTCGAAGTACGAGTTCGTCTTCTGGCCGCTGACCGACTCGGCCTCGGTCTACACCTGCAAGCGCTGCCGCCTCTCCGCCTTCATGTGGGACTTCGAGGCGACGCCGAAGGAGAAGCACGCCGAGATTCTGAAGCGGCTCGAAGGCTTCAGGCTCGACCACGTCGGCCCGCCGGTCGAGCACTACGAGGGGGTCGAGTACACGCGGATACCGATGACGCGGCGGCTGCTCGCCGCGGAGCAGACCTACCAGGTGCTCGGGCGCGACGACGACTTCTGGTGCCGCTTCTACCGCACGCTGGGCCACCACCACGAAGCCGAGAAGAACCGGCCGCAGGCCGACGAGGCGAGGCGCAAGGCGCTCTCCATCGCCGAGCGCATGCTCGCCGACAAGTCGCGCGCGGGCGGGCGAAAGGAGCTGCTCCTCATCAGCGGCGCGATGCGACACTTCCTCAAGGACGACCCGGGCGCGCTGAAGGACTTCCGCGAGGCGCAGGGGCTCAGGTACGTGAGCAAAGAGGCCGAGGAAGAGAAGTCGAAGAACTACGACGAGTACCTGACGGCGCTGCTCGGCGAGTACGTCGAGATGCTCGGCGGCAAGGGCGGCAAGAAGCCGGGTGCCTGAGCGGGCGCGCCCGC
>DASVSK010000179.1:0-4246 GCA_036388135.1 Pyrinomonadaceae bacterium
CTAAGTCTTTATCGAAATAAAGAACATAGGCTTGAATGTTGTTGTAGTTACAATAATCGAATACTTGCGAGGCCAAGACTTCAGCAGCTTTTTGCTTATCTTCGCCCTCAATAATCGATATAAATGCGGTACAGCTACCAAGAACGCCTAAAACCCCGTCTGTTAACTTGATTTTCAAGTCTCTGGTCAAGCCGCTAGTGTTCATTTTGACTTCATCAAGAGGGGCAAATCCAAGATCGGCCTTTACCTTAACCATTTCCAAGGCAGCTTCAGCAGGCGAAGCTGGAGTAATTGCACCTACAATTATGTGCTTCCGGTCCTCAATATCGAGCCAAGTCTCATCCACATAGAAAAAAGCTACTTTCACCACTTTCAGCTCATCGATTTCTTCTTTCATATTCATATCCTTATCCGGACCAAAGATGATTGCACATAACTACAATTAGACCGCGGCGTTCGGTATTTGTTAACCGTTGGTCGAGCTTTACCGTGTCGTGCGGCCTAGTCATGACGACGGCCGGCTTTTACCGTTATCTGCGGTAAAACTCAATCATTGATTTGACATGGTTATCCGATGGCGGCGAGGCCGAAGCGGGCGTCGGCACGGACGCGGGAGATGAGGCGGGAGGTCTCGCGCGTGTGGCGGCGCGTGGTGAGGTAGTGTTCGGCCTCGCGGCGGGCGTCTTCGAGGATGTGGAGGTCGCGGACGAGGTTGCCGACGCGGAAGGTGGGGACGCCGGACTGGCGCGTGCCCATCACCTCGCCGGGGCCGCGTATCTCCAAGTCCTTTTCGGCGATGCGGAAGCCGTCGGAAGTCTCCTCCATGATGCCGAGGCGCTGCTGCGCGACCGAGGTCTGGCGCTCCGAGGCCAGAAGCACGCAGTAGCTCTGCTCCGCGCCGCGCCCGACCCGGCCGCGCAACTGGTGTAGCTGCGAGAGGCCGAAGCGCTCGGCGTGCTCGACGACCATCACCGAGGCGTTCGGCACGTCGACGCCGACCTCGACCACGGTGGTGGCGACGAGCACCTGTATCTCGCCGCGGACGAAGCGGCGCATCACCTCCTCCTTCTCGGCCGACTTCATCTTGCCGTGCAGCAGCCCTATCGTGAAGTGCGGGAAGACGCGGTCGCGCAGGTGCTCGAACATGCGCGTCGCGTCCTTCAAGTCCATCTTCTCCGACTCTTCGACCAGGGGGTAGACGACGTACGCCTGGCGGCCGGCGCGCACCTCGCGCTCGATGCCCTTGTAGACGCCCGCGCGCTTCTCCTCGCCGACGACGACCGTCTTGATGGGCGTGCGGCCGGGCGGCAGCTCGTCGATGACGGAGACTTCGAGGTCGCCGTAGACGGTCATGGCGAGCGAGCGCGGGATGGGCGTGGCCGTCATCACCAGCACGTCGGGGTTGAAGCCGCGCTCGCGCAGGGCGGCGCGCTGGAGGACGCCGAAGCGGTGCTGCTCGTCGATGACGACGAGCCCGAGCTTCTGGAACTCGACCGCCTCCTGGATGAGCGCGTGCGTGCCGACGGCGGCGTGTATCTCGCCGACGGCGAGGTCGCGCTGGAGGCGGCGCTTCTCGGCGGCCTTGATCGAGCCCGTGAGCAGCTCGACGCGGTAGGGCGTCTCGGCGAGCATCCGCTTGATGTTGCGCGCGTGCTGCTCGGCGAGGATTTCAGTCGGGGCCATCAGCGCCGACTGGTAGCCGTTCTCCATCGCGGCGAGCATGGCGAGGAGCGCGACGGCCGTCTTGCCGCTGCCGACGTCGCCCTGCAAGAGCCGGTTCATCGGCACGTCCGACTGCATGTCTTCGAGGATGCGCGTGACGGCGCGCTCCTGCGCGCCCGTGAGCGAGAAGGGGAGGACGCCTGTGATGCGCTCGCGGACGTGCGGCGTGACCTCGATGAGCGCGCCCTTCGGCTCCTTGACGCGCTCGTCGCGGCGCAGGCCGATGGCGAGCGCGACCCAGAAGAACTCCTCGAAGATGAGACGGAGGTGCGCGGGGCTGCGCGCTCGCTCGTACTCGGCGAGCGGCGCGTCGTCGGAGGGGAAGTGTATGCGTCGCGTGGCGTCGGCGCGCGAGGCGAGGCGCTGGCGCGCGATGAGTTCGGCGGGCAGCGTCTCCGCGAACGCCGCGTCGTCGAGCCGCGCGAGCGCGGCGTGGACTATCTCGCGCAGTCGCTTGGTGCGGAACTCGCCGAGCTTGCGGTAGACGGGGACGCGCCGCCCGACGTGGATGGCCGCCAGCGCGGGGTCGGTCGCCTCGTCGACGCCGTGCTCCTCCGCGCCGTCTTCGTCCGCGCCGCCGCCGGCGTCTTCGCGGCCGGCACCGCTGTCGGCGGCGTTCCCGTTAGAGGCTTTCGCGCCCGCGCCGTCCCGGTCGTGGTCGATGACGGCCGCGCCGTCGGACTCTTCCTGACCCTGCTCGGCGAGGCGTATCAGCGCGTTCTCGGGCGGCGTGAAGTTGCCGGGGAGCATCTCCAGCTCGTCGGGCTTGCCGAGGCGGAGCGCGAAGGTGTTGCGGCGGGAGTCCCACTCCCACTTGCCGAAGGCGATGAAGCGCGCGCCGCGCTCGAATCGCTGCTTGTAATAGGCGACGATGCGCCCGGCCTGCCGCCCGGAGACGAACCACCAGACGACGACGGGCTTGCCCGTCTTCTCCGGGTCGCCCGCCGTCACCTCGAAGATGTAGAGCGGCGGTGCCTTCGGCCCGCGGTTCTTCCCGACCTGGAACGCGCCCGCCACGCGCACGTAGAGGTCGAGCGACGCCTCGACGCCGTCCGTGAGGTCACTGATGCGCGCGAGGTTCGAGCGGTCCTCGTAGCGCATCGGCAGGTAGTTGAGGAGGTCTTCGACCGTGACCTCGCCCGCGTCGCGCTTGCCCGCGACGTTCGCCACCGCCAGCGCCAGCCTCCGCGCCGTCTGCGCGCCCAGGCGCGAGATGCCCTGCTCGGCTAAATGCAGCACGGGCGTGTCGAGAGTGAGAGACATGGGGAAGAATGAAAGGCGAAGGGCGAAATGAAAGAGGAAGGGCGAAAGGCGAAGGGCGAAAATGGAGGAGAAGTTCTACGCGCGCAGCGCCGTCCTCACTTTCGCCCTTCGCCTTTCGCCCTTCGCCTTGCTCTTACGCGGTGGCCGCGCCTGCGGGCGCGCAGAAGCGGTCGAAGGCCTGGGTGAGTTCCTGCGCTATCTGCTCGGCGAACCTGTTCTCGATCTGGTGGCGTTCGAGCATGTAGACGAGGCGGCCGTCTTTGAAGAGGCCGATCTGCGGCGAGGAGGGCGGGTAGGGCGCGAAGTGCTCGCGCGCCTTGTTCGTCGCCTCGATGTCGGCCCCGGCGAAGACCGTGATGGTGCGGTCGGGGCGCGCCTCGTTCTGGAGCGCCATCGCGACGCCGGGGCGCGCCTTGCCCGCGGCGCAGCCGCAGACGGAGTTGACGACGACGAGCAGCGTGCCCTTCGTCTCGCTTATCGCCTGCTCGACCTGCTCGGGCGTGCGCGTCTCCTCGACGCCTATCCGCGTCAAGTCCTCGCGCATCGGCTTGATGAGAATTTCTGAGTACGGCATGTTTCTTTCTCCTTACGGTAAGTCCGTGTTCTGTTTGTCCCTAAACTTAAGTGACTCGGTGAAGTTAATTTAACACACGGCGCGCCGGGGCGCGGAGGGCGCCGAAGTGTCGCGCTCAAACTTCCGGGTCGGCGGCGCGCTCGACGCTGATGCGGCGCGGGTCTTCGCCGTCGCCTTCGAGGCGGACGCGCCAGACCGTGTCGGGCAGGCGGTAGCGCCCCATGCGCTCGGCCCACTCGATGACGATGACGGCGCGCTCGTCGGCCAGCAGCTCCTCCAGCTCGACGGCGTGCGCCGCGCCGTGCCCTTCGGCGAGGCGGTAGAGGTCGAGGTGGTAGAGCACGAGACGCCCCTCGGCGTGGCGGTTGACGAGCGTGAAGGACGGGCTTGAGACCTCGCCCGGGTCGAGGCCGAGCCCGGCGGCGAGCCCCTTCGTGAAGACGGTCTTGCCCGCGCCGAGCGCGCCGCTCAGGAGAAGCACCTCGCCGCCCGCGAGCCGCTCGCCCACGCGCCGCCCGGCCTCGAACGTCTCCTCCGGGCCGCGCGAAGTCCAGACCCCGGCCTGCACCGTCCCGCCCTCCCCGAAAGCATTCGTGTCCTCCGGCGTGGCCGCGTTCAAGGCTTCTCTCCTTCCGGGTCGAGCGCGCGCACGGCGGCGCTCAGATACTTTCTGACGTCGGAGGCGAC
>DASVSK010000180.1:0-6331 GCA_036388135.1 Pyrinomonadaceae bacterium
CGGCGTCGGGAGCGCGAAGGCCGCCGGGGCCGGGGCCGCTGACTGCGCCTGCAAGGTGTAGGTCTGGTCGAAGACTATCTTGCGCGGCGCGGCCGCGAAGTGGAAGAGTCCGACCGCGAGGGCGGCGAACGTCAGCAGCGCCCAGTAGGCGTAAATCCTCTTGTGCGCCCAGGGCTGGTTCGGCGCGACCGTGCGCGGGGAGGCGAGGTCGACTTTGAACTTGCGCTCGATCTCCCTGACCGGCGTGTAGGTGGCGAGCGACCAGTTGATCTCCTCGGCGGAGATGTCGCCGCGCTTGCGGCCCGACGCGACGGGCACCTCCTTCGAGAGCATGAGCGGCGGCGCGACGTAGTCCGAGGCGCGCGCCTGCTCGCCCGCCTCGACCCGCCAGTAGAACTCGCCCTCGACGTACTCGACGCGCGCCACGGCGTCCTGGAACATCTTGAAGCTCCGCCCCGCGTGGACGGCGCGCGACCCCGCCTCCGTCACCTCGCCGGGCGGCACGGCCGTGACGTAGCTCCAGTGGCCGTCGGACTCGACCAGCCAGCGGAAGCCGAGCGCCGGCTCGTAGAGCAGGTACTCCTGCCAGAAGTAGCGCACGCCCTCGAACTCGACGCTGCGCGCCATGTAGCCGATGACGGTGAAGGTGCGCCCCTCGAACTCCGCCGACCCGCCGACGGGGATGGACGCGCCCCAGCCCTTCTTCTCAAGCGTCTTCAGGTAGCGCAGGCGGCCCTGGCTCGCGTCGAGCAGCGAGCCGCAGTTCGGGCAGCCGACGCGCTCCGTCCTGTCGGGCGCGCGCAGCTCAAGCGGCCCGCCGCACTTCGGGCAGCTCAACTGCACGGCCGCGACCTTACGCGCCTCGCGCTCCGTCGTGCGGCGCGCGTCCGCCAGCCCCAGCTCTTCGAGCGTCGCCACGCGGCCGACGAAGACGAGCGGCGGCTGCTCGCCGTAGTCGAGCGTGCCGAAGACGCCTTCCGCGCCCGAGAGGTCTGCGTAAGCGTAGGTCTCGCCGGGCGTGAGCAGGTAAGGAATCTCGCCCGCGGCGGCGAGCATCCGCGCCGTCCCCTTCTCGGCGACGACGGGCGGCGGCTGCGAGGGGACGGCCCAGACCGGCTGGCCGAGCTGGAGCTGGTCGAAGGAGGGGAGCGCGTTGGGCGACGGCACCTGGATTTGGAAGGTGAGGTGGAAGCGCCCCTGCGCCTCCGCGAGCCACCCCCAGCGGCCGTCGTCGAAGGCCGCGTACCACTCGTCCCAGAAGCCGCCGGCCGCGTGCCCGAGCTGCGCCCGCCCCGTCAGCGTGAAGGCCACGCCGAGGTAGACGCCGCGCAGCCCCACTTCGAGCGGCGAGCCCGACTCGGCCACGTCCGCGACCTTGCCGAGGTCTTCGACGCCGCGGTCCGTGCGCGCCACGACCGAGTTGCAGAACTCGCAGACGACCACGACGGACGAGCCCGTCCTGAACATCACCTGCGCGCCGCACGCGGGGCAGCTCGCCTGGAGCGCCATCAGGCGTCACCCCCGCGCGCGTCCGCGTGCGTAGAGCCCGGCGTGTGGCGAGGACTTTGAGACTCCGCGCCCGGCGCGGGCCGCGTCTCTCGGCTGAGACTGCGGACGCTGACCGTCGTCGCGCCGAGCATCTCGCGCAGGCGCTCGGCCCAGGGCCACTCGGCGCGCTCGCGGCAGCAGTAGAGGTTGAAGGTGGCGACGCGGAACTCGGGGTAGGTGTGACAGGCGAGGTGCGACTCTGTGAGCATGGCGAGCCCCGTCGCGCCGCCCTCGCCGGGGAACTTGTGCCAGAGCTGCTCGCCGACGACGCGCAGGTCCAGCTCGCCGATGGCGCGCGCGAAGACGCCGCGCAGCCGCCCCACGTCGCGCAGGGCTTCCGCGTCGCAGCCCGACGCCTCGATGAGCCATTCCGTCCCGACTGTCAACATGGCTTGGGGTAAACGATAAGAGCGGCGGCTAATACGTCCGAAGAGACGCGTGCGAGGATAGGATAAGAGCCGGCCCTTTGCAACAACCTTCTTCTCTCTCGCGCGGGACGCAAGGCCGGCGGCCGACCGCCGTTCTAAAATCGCCCCGACGCCGAAGACCCGAGCCGACACGAGACCAGTCATGAAACAGACGCGCGCCCCGACACGCCGCCGGCCCCTTCAACTCCTCGCCGCGCTCTGCCTGTGCGCCGCCTCCGCCGCGGCACAGCCCGCTGCACAGTCATCGAAAGAACCGCCGGGAGAGCCGTCGAAAGAGTCCTTGAAAGAGTCTTGGCCGACCGCGGCGCAGAAGGCGGCGGCGGCGGAAATGCGGCGCTCGCTCGCGGGGACGGTCGGATACAATTTTGAGATCGTGCGCGAACGGCTCGCGCGACGGCCGGGCGGCGGCGGCCTCTACTGGCTCGCACACCTACGCGCGAAGCGGAGCGGCGAGTTCCAGTTCCGTTACAGGTACAGGTACAAAGACCACGTCAGGCCGCGCGACCCGCTCTACACCTTCGTCGAGCACCAGTCGCTCGTCCGCGTCGGCGAGCAGGGCTGCGCGCGACGGCCGCGGTACAACTTCGTCTGCGTCGGCGACACAGTCATCCTGCCCGTCCTCGTCGACGACTACACCGAGCACACCTTCTGGCTCGCCTTCCGGCCTTTCCGGCCCGCGGACGACTCTGCGGAGAGGCTCCGGCGCGACACCGAGGAGCGCGGGCTTTACCGCGACGCCGTGCCGAACCCGGCCGCCGGGTTTCTCAAGTATCTCGGCAGCCGCGCCCACTACATGCCGTTCCGCTCGGGCGGCTACACCATGGAGTTCGAGGCCGCCTTCGAGGCCGTCCGCCCCGGCAGTTTCAACCTCGGGCTCGGCGTCGGCGCGCACGCGCGCGGCGCGCAGTCGGCCGCGGCGTCGGACGCGGGCTCCGTCCCCGTGGTCGTCGTCGAGAGGGGCACGCCCATTACAATCCTCTTATCGAAGGAGGACGTCCACGGCTACACCGACCGCTTCGCCTCCCACAGCGGCAACAACTACCTGACGACGCCCGTCATCCTGCAAACGGGCGAACGCCTCACGCTCCGCTACCACGGCTTCAGCGCGCGCGGGGGCTCGCCCGCGGGCGAGAACCGCGCGGCGCTTGAGGCGAGCGCGAAGGACTACCCGCCCGCCATCACGCTCCTGCCCTTCCGCGTCGACCCGGCGCGCGACTACAACGACTGGCTCGTCGAATTCCTCCCGCCGCGCGCCGCGGCGCGCACGCCCGTGCGCGGGCGTTGACTCTTCGGAGGGGCCAGCGCGGACGGTCGGGCGGGGCCGTCTCCGGCACGGCCCCGCGCCCCGGAAGCTTTTTGTTCGAGCCTCGTCACCTCCCCGCCGCGCCGTGCTATCATCCGTTTTCAGGACTCAAAGGAAGCACTTTTCCGCCTATGCTCTATCTCTCGCAAGTGCTCGGGCGACCCGTCCGCGAGGTCGAGGGCGAGCGGGTGGCGACGCTCAGGGACGTCGTCGTCCGCCTCGGCAGCGACCACCCGCCCGTGATCGGGGTCGTCGCGCGCTACCGCCGCCGCGACTTCTTCGTCCCGCGCGCGCGCGTCGCGCGCATCGACGCCGGGGGCGTCCGGCTCAACTCCGACATCCTCGACCTGCGCCGCTTCGCGCGCCGCGACGGCGAGGTCCTGCTCGCGCGCGACGTGCTCGACAAGCAGCTCATCGACGTCGACGGCAAGCGCGTCGTCCGCGTCAACGACGTGCAGCTCATCGGGACGGACAGCGAGTGGGTCGTCACCGGCGCGGACGTCACGTTCGCCGGGCTCTGGCGGCGGCTCACGCCGCACAACTTCCTCGGCGCGGGCCGCCCCGTCGAGGTCATCGACTGGGCCGACGTCGGGTACCTGGCGACCGACGCCGCGGCCGTCCAGCTCAAAAGCTCGCGCGACAAGCTCTCGCGCCTCCACCCCGTCGAGATCGCGCGCCTCGCCGAGGCGCTGTCGCGCCACCACGGCTCCGAGGTCATCGAGGCGCTCGACGACGAGACGGCCGCCGAGACCCTTGAGGAGATGCACGCCGAAGACCAGGCGCGCATCATCGGCGACATGGAGGAGGAGCGCGCCGCCGACATCCTCGAACACATGTCGCCCGACGAGGCGGCCGACGTCCTCGGCGACCTCCCCGAGGAGAAGGCCGAAGACCTGTTGGAGCGCATGGAGCACGAGGAGAAGGCCGACGTGCCGGAGCTCCTGCCCTACGAGGACGACGAGGCCGGCGGCCTGATGACCACCGAGTTCGTCGCGCTCCCCCGGCACCTCACGGCGGGCGAGGCGCTGCTCCGTCTGAGGGAGATGGCCGAGACGCCGAACATGATCTACTACCTCTACGTCGTCGAGGAGGAGGGGTCGTGGAAGCTCTGCGGCGTCATCGCCCTGCGCAGCCTCATCCTCGCCGACCCGGGGTACACGCTCTCCCAGGTCATGCGCGACGAGTTCCAGTTCGCGCACCCGAAGGACTCCGCGCGCGAGGTGGCCGAGACCATCGCCGAGTACAACCTGCTGGCGCTCCCCGTCGTCGACGACGCGGGCGACATCGCCGGCATCGTCACCGTCGACGACGCCATGGAATTACTCCTCCCCAAAGACTGGCGCGCGCGCCTCCCGCGCGTGTTTGGCTAAGTCAGATGTTCTGGCAATATGTAGCCGAGCCGGAGGAAGAAAATGTTAGACCTGAAGAAACTGGAATCCGAGGTTCAATACGTCACGAACCCCGACGGCGATAAGACCGCCGTCATCGTGCCGATTGAAGACTTCAAAGAACTGCTCGAGGATATTGAAGACCTTGCGGTGGTCGCCGAGCGACGAGACGAGCCGACCATCTCGCACGACGAATTGCTCGACGAGTTGAGCCGCTAGACTTCTCATCTTTATGACTGCTGAAGGGGAACCTCCGAGTGGCCTTGACGCGCGCAGAGAGTGTGCGGGACGCGGGTCGCCGTCTGTGGCGGCGCGGCGGCCGGCGTGTGCAGCGCGCGGCCGCGTCCCGGCGGGGACTTCTGGCCTACCTCGCCGTCATCGGGCCCGGCATGATCGCCGCCAACGCGGGTAACGACGCGGGCGGCATCGCCACCTACGCCTCGGCCGGGGCCGACTACGGCTACAACCTCCTCTGGACTTTAATCCCGCTGGTGCTCGCGCTCGGCATCGTGCAGGAGACGTGCGCGCGGATGGGGGCCGTGACGGGCAAGGGGCTCTCGGACCTCATCCGCGAGCAGTTCGGCGTGCGCTGGACGGTGCTGGTGATGCTGGCGCTGCTCGTCGCCAACGGCGGGGTGACCGTCTCGGAGTTCGTCGGCATCGCGGCGGCGACCGAGCTGTTCGGCGTGCCGCGCTTCGTCTCGGTGCCGCTGGCGGCCTTCGCCGTCTGGTGGCTGGTGGTCAAGGGCTCCTACCGGCGCGTCGAGCGCGTCTTCCTCGTGATGTCGCTCGTCTTCCTCGGCTACGTCGTCTCGGCCTTCCTGGCGGGGCCCGACTGGGGCGAGGTGGCGCGAGGCGTCGCGCGGCCGCGGGCGGACTTCAGCCCGGGCTACCTCTTCACCGTCGTCGCGCTCATCGGCACGACCATCTCGCCCTACATGCAGGTCTTCGTGCAGTCGTCGGTGGTCGAGAAGGGGGTGACGGAGGAGGACTACGCACTGACGCGCGCCGACGTCTGGGTGGGGACGGTCTTCGCCATCGCCGTCGCCTTCTTCATCACGGTGGCGACCGCGGCCACGCTCCACCGCGCGGGCGTCCACATCGAGTCGGCCGAGGACGCGGCGCGCGCGCTCGAACCGCTCGCCGGGACTTACGCGCGGACGCTCTTCGGCGTCGGGCTCTTCGGCGCGTCGATGCTGGCGGCGGCGGTGCTGCCGCTCGCCACCGCCTACTCCATCAGCGAGGCGCTCGGGTTCGAGAAGGGCGTCTCCCGCAGCTTCCGCGAGGCCCCGATCTTCCTCGGCATCTTCACCTTCCTTATCGTCGTCGGCGGCGTGGTGGCGATGATCCCGGGGCTGCCGCTCTTCCGCGTGCTGCTCGCCACCCAAGTCATCAACGGGATGCTGCTGCCGGTGCTGCTCGTCTCCATCCTGCGGCTCGCCTCCGACCGCGAACTGATGGGTGCGCACGCGAACGGACGGGTCTATAATGCCGCCTCGTGGCTGACGGTTCTGGTCGTCTCCGCCCTGTCGCTTCTCTTTATCGCGACCAGGCTCTTCGATTTTTAAGTAGACAGTAGTCAGTAGTCAGTAGGCGCTCCGCGTTTCGGGCGTCTGCGCTTTCAAAAGTCGCCGCACGTCAAAGGTTCTTCTACTGACTACTGA
>DASVSK010000181.1:0-1855 GCA_036388135.1 Pyrinomonadaceae bacterium
GTACCTCGGGCGCGTGCTCGAAGACCCGGAGCGCCCCTTCGTCGCCATCCTCGGCGGCGCGAAGGTCTCGGACAAGATTCCCGTCATCAACTCGCTCATCAGCCGCCGCGTCGACAAGATTCTCATCGGCGGCGCGATGGCCTACACCTTCTTCAAGGCCGAGGGCTTCAACACGGGCAAGTCGCTGGTCGAGGACAACATGGTTGAGACGGCGCGCGAGATACGGGCGCGCGCCGAGGCGGAGGGCGTCCGCCTCCTGCTCCCGACCGACCACCAGGTCGTCGACAGCTACGACCCGCTCAACAGCCGCAAGACCATCCCCGTCGAGTTCACCAACCAGGGGCTCGTCGGCCTGGACATCGGGCGCGAGACCGTCGCGCTCTTCGCGAAAGAGGTCGAGGACGCAAAGACCGTCATCTGGAACGGCCCGATGGGCGTCTTCGAGGAGAAGGGCTTTGAGGAGGGGACGGTCGGCGTGGCGCGCGCCGTCGCGGCGGCGGCCAGGCGCGGCGCGACGGTCATCGTCGGCGGCGGCGACTCGGTCTCCGCCGTCCAGCAGGCCGGCGTCGCCGAACAGATCACGCACATCTCGACGGGCGGCGGCGCCACCCTCGAATTCCTCGCCGGCGACGAGCTGCCCGGCGTCGCGGCACTGAATGATAGAGGCTAGATGTTAGATGCCGGATGTTAGTTAAAACCGGCAACAGGTCTTAACTGACATCTGACATCCGACATCTGACATCTGTATGAGAAAACCTGTCATCGCCGGGAACTGGAAGATGTACAAGCTGATCGCCGAGTCGGTGCAGACGGCGGTCGAGCTGAAGCCTCTGGTGGCGAACGCGAACCACTGTGAGGTCGTCATCGCGCCGGTCTTCACGGCGCTCAAGACGGTCGCCGACCGGCTCGAAGGCACGAACGTGCGCGTGGCCGGGCAGGACTGTTCGACCGAGACTAAGCACGGCGCGCACACGGGCGAGGTCGCGGCCGACATGCTGAGGGACGCGGGCGCGTCGCACGTCATCGTCGGACACTCCGAGCGCCGCCAGCACTACCACGAGTCGGACGACTTCGTGAACCGCAAGGCGCTCGCGGGGCTGGCCGCGGGGCTGACGGTCATCATGTGCGTCGGCGAGACGCTGGAGCAGCGCGACGGCGGCGTGGCCGAAAGGGTCGTCAAGGGGCAGGTCGAAGGCGGCCTGCGCGATTTGACAGCCTCCGACCTCGACCGTATCATTATCGCCTACGAACCGGTCTGGGCCATCGGCACCGGACGCACGGCGACGCCGGCCCAAGCGCAGGAAATGCACGCGTTTGTCCGGCGCGTTTTCGCGGGTAGGTTCTCGCAGGAGGCGGCCGCGGCCTTGCGCATCCTCTACGGCGGCTCGGTCAAACCCGACAACATCGGCGGGCTGATGAAGCAGTCGGACGTCGACGGGGCGCTCGTCGGCGGCGCGAGCCTGGAGGCCGAGACGTTCGCGCGGATAGTCAACTACGACAGGTAAGTCGGAACCGAGGTCATTAACGTTTTGCTCTATTACATACTCTACGGACTCTTCATCCTGGCCTGCTTTGTGCTGATAGTCTCCGTGCTCTTGCAGCCGGGCAAGTCCGACGCCGGCGCGCTCTTCACCAGTTCGGTGTCGAGCACGGCCTTCGGCCCGCGCGGGACGCAGACCATGCTCGCCAAGATCACCATCGGGGCGGCGGCGACCTTCTTTTTGGTGGCGCTGCTGCTGGGCTTGGGCATCGGCGGCCAGCGCTCGCTGATGGAGGGCGGCGTCAACCCGCAGCCGACACCGGCCCCGGCGGCCAGCCCCGCGACCCCCGCGCCGGGCGCGCAGGGGGAGGCGAC
>DASVSK010000182.1:0-3494 GCA_036388135.1 Pyrinomonadaceae bacterium
ACCGCGCAGCCGGTCAACGTCATCCGGGAAGAAGAGATCATCGAGCGCGCGCCGGAAGTTGTCGCGCAGGTGGTGGACGAAGAAGAGGGCGTTAACTTGCAGCGCACGAGTCCGTCCTTGAGCGCCGTCTTCGTGCGCGGCCTGACGGGAAGAAACGTCGCCGTCTATGTGGACGGCGTGCGCTACACGACGAGCGCGCAGCGCGGCGGCGTCGGCACGTTCTTCAGCCTCATCGAGCCCTCCAGCCTTGAGACGGTCGAAATCCTGCGCGGGCCGAACAGCTCTCAGTACGGCTCGGACGTGCTCGGCGGCGTCGTCAACTTCATCTCCCACGCGCCCACCTACGGCGGCGCGGAGCGCGAGTGGCACGGCCGGGCCGGCGTCTTCTACACGTCGCCGACCAACGGCTTCGGCGGCAACACCCTGCTGACCTACGGCACGCGCGAATACGGCCTGCTGCTCAACACGAACGCGCGCCGCATCAATCGGCTGCGCCCCGGCGGCGGCCTCGACAGTCACGCGGCGGCGACTCGCTTCCTCGGCATCCCCTCGGACGTGCTCGGCGAGCGCCTGCCCGACACGGCCTTCACGCAGTACGGCGGGCTGCTGCGCACCAACTTCAACCTCGACGACACGACGCAGGTGCTCTTCAGCTACTCGCGCAACCAGCAGGACGGCGGGCGGCGCTACGACCAGCTCGCCGGCGGCGACGGCAACCTCATCGCCGACCTGCGCAACCTGATGACCGACCTGTTCTACGCGCGCCTCGTCAAGCAGGAACTCGGCTTCTTCGACAACGCGCAGTTCACCTTCTCCTACAACGGGCAGCGCGAGGAGCGCGTCAACCAGGGCGGGCAGGGCAACCCGCTCGCGGCCATCACCAACCAGCGCGAGCGCACCAACGTCCTCGGCTTCAACTTCCACGTCGACCGGAGGGTCGGCGAGCGCAACACGCTCACGCTCGGGGCCGACGTCTACCGCGACAAGATCAGCGCCCCGGCCTTCACCACCGATCCGGCGACGGGGGCGGTGACGCCTTCGCGCCCCCGCGTCCCGAACGGGGCGCGCTACCTCTCCTACGGCTTCTTCGCGCAGGACGTCTTCACGGCCATCCCCGAGCGGCTGCACCTGAGCGGCGCGCTGCGCTACAGCGTCGCGTCTTACAAGTCGCGCGCCGAGAACGCGCCCGTCGTCGGCGGGCGGCCGCTCTTCCCCGACGACAGCGCGCGCTTCGACGCCCTCTCGGGGCGCGTCGGCGCGGTCGTCAACGTCGGCGGCGGCTTCGACGTCGCCGCGAAGTACACGCGGGGTTTCCGCGCCCCGAACACGACCGACCTCGGGATACTCGGACTCGTCGGCACCGGCTTCGAGGTCGACGCGGCGACGGCCGTCGCGCTCGGCGGCTTGGTCGGCACGACGGCCGGGCCCGACGCCGTCTCAAGCGGCGTCCCCGTCACGCGCCTCGGGCCCGAGACGAGCGACAGCTTCGACCTCAGCTTCCGCTTCACGCGCGCGCGCTTCCGCGCCGAGCTGACGGGCTTCACGAACAAGCTGCACGACGTCTACTTCGACCAGGCGCTCGTCCTGCCTCCCGGCGCGGTCGGGCAGTTCCTGGGCAGCGACCAGATAGTCAGGCAGAACGCGAATGGCCTCGTCTTCGTCGCCGCCGCCACGAGCCCCGTGCTGGTGCGCGTCAACTACGACGACGCGCGCTTCAACGGCGTCGAGTTCAACATGGACGCGCGCCTCAGCCGCGACTTCACCGCCGGCGGCAACTTCACGCACATCCGCGCCCACAGCCTGCTCAACGGCCTGCCGCCGAACGTCGAGGGCGGCGTCCCGCCGGCATCGGGCTTCGTCAGCCTGCGCTACCAGCCGCGCGCCTCTTCGCGCTTCTACGTCGAGGCTTATTCGGTTCTCGCCGCGCGGCAGAACCGCCTCTCGTCGCTCGACCTCGCCGACCGGCGCACGGGCGCGCCCCGCTCGCGCGCGCAAATCCAGAACTTCTTCCGCCGCGGCGCGTGCGTGCGCGGCCTGACGACGCCCGGGGCCGCGGGCTGCGGCTCGGCCGGGGGCGTCCTGATTTCGACGGGCGAGACGCTGGCGCAGGTGCAGAACCGGCTCCTGCCCATAGGCGCGACGATTAACGGCGTGACCGTCGTCAACAACGACACGAGCGTCCCGCTCTTCCCCTACCTCCCCGGCTACGGGCTGGTCGGCCTGCGCGGCGCGTTCCGCCTCGGCGAGCGCTCGGAGGTCTTCTTCGATTTCGAGAACATCGCCGACAAGCAGTACCGCGGCATCAGTTGGGGCGTCGACGGCGCGGGGCGCGGCCTGACGCTGCGCTACCGTTACAAGTTCTAAAGGGGCCGCCCGGGACGGCCGTTAAAGCGGCCCGGACGTCGGCCGCAACGGGATTGACGAAAAAATGCAATGACAAGTCCCGCGGCGTTGTTCTATATTTTAAGGGCGCTCTGATTTTTCAGAGCGCCCTTGCCCTTTCGAGCCGCGACGAATCGGACTCTCCCGCCGTCGCCGAAAATCACCCGCATCGCGCATTTTGAAGGACGGAAGCGGACACGAACGCCGCCGGTCAATCTTTATCCGGCCGGGTCTGGAAAAAGTTTGCGTTTGATGTTAGTCTCCCGCTGCCCGCCCCGGCCGCGCTTTGAGCGCCGGCGTCGGTCAGAGTTCTTCCCGTCCTTTTTAATTCAGACTTAACTGATGAACCGGCCGCAGAATTTTTACAGGCGTCTTCCCGCAGGTCTGCCAACCGCGGGAGGTTCCGCCGCCCCCCCTCGCGGCCTCGTCGACCCCAAAGCCTTCTTAGACCCCGGAGCACAAAGGAACCCCCAATGCGTTCAACTTCCCGACTACTTCTGTCCGCCCTCCTCCTGACGACGCTCTCCGCCACGGCCTTCCCCCAGAAGCGCATGTGCCCGAAGCCGCCGCCGTCGCCCTTCAAGCACGACGGCGAGATCGTCACCTCGTTCGACTCCCGCGCGGGCGGGATGCGCACGACGCTCGAACACCCGCGCACGATTGGTAAGGGCGCGGACGCCTACCACCTCGCCGCCTCCTTCATGCACCAGAACACGAAGCGGCCGGGGACGCCCACGCTCGAACTCGTCATCTACACGGCCTCGCCCGCGTCGCGCCTCCAGGCCGGGCAGGAGCTGGTGCTCGTGCTCGACGGGCGGCCGCGCCCCTTCTCGCGGAACGCGAGCCACCGCGCGCAGCCGGGCGGCGGCAAGGCCGTGCGGCTCTCGCTCTCCTACGCCGACGCCTCGGCGCTCGCGCACGCGCGCAAGGTCGCGGCGCAGTTCGGCGGCGGCGAGGTCGAGCTGAGCAACAACCACCTCGAAGCGCTCCGCGAGATGGTGAGCCTGCTCGCGCCCTCGCCCGGTCGCTGGCAGACCGCCGACGCCGCGGCGCGGTAAGGCGAAAGTAAAAAGGCAGAAGGCGGAAGTAGAAACGAAGGGCGGCGCGCTTTT
>DASVSK010000183.1:0-7064 GCA_036388135.1 Pyrinomonadaceae bacterium
GGCCGGAAGGTTTCCGGCCGCGCCCGCGCCTCTCTGTGATGAGCCTTCGTCCGCCGCGCCCGGGCGGCGACGGTCTTAGAAGTTCTCGTGGTACTCGGACGCCTGGCCGTCCCTTGCCTTGTAGCTGTAGAAGTCGTCGTAGCAGTTCTTACCCGAAGAGAACTCGTAGCTGTACTCCCAGCAGAAGCTCGACGTGGAGTTGCTCTCGGTCGGGACGAGCGGCATGCGCGGCGCGGCCGTCATCGCGGTGCCGTCCGCGCCGGCGACCGAGACGTCGAGGCCGTACTGCGAGCCGAAGGGCACCATGACGCCGCCCTTGTCGCTGTAGTCGTAGTTGTAGCTGTAGGAGTAGTCGTACGCGGTCTCGCCTTGGTATGCGTAGTAGGAGCTGTAGGTGCTGGCCGAGTGGTAGGTCACGTCGCCCGCGTGCCGCCCGTAGGATACCTGCGTGAAGTCGGAGGCGTAGCCCAGCTCCGACTCCCTCACCGAGTAGCTGCTGACGTAGAGGTAGTAGCCGGTGGCGGGGTCGTGGCGGTGGGCGGTGCTGGTCACGTAAACGTAAGTGCCGTAGTCGGAGGTGTAGGAGTAGTCGGCCTCCAGGCCGGGGAACGACGTGTTGACGACCGCCTTGCCGTCGTTCAGCTCGGTGACAGAGGCGTCGATGGGGAACTTGACCGCCGAGCTGTAAGTCCAGCCGTAGAAGTAGACGTCCTGCGTGTGCGTCCGGTTGTCGTAGGCGTAGCTGGACGAGTCGCGGCTCACGAACGTGCCGTCGTTGAAGTTGTAGGCGTACTCGCTCTTGTAGCGCGAGGCCATGTCGCGGTCGTAGGCCGAGGCGTAGTAGCTCAGCCTGGTCTGCGGCGAAACTACCTCGATGCTCGCCGCCGTCGCGTTGTCGGCCGTGTTGTAGTCGCCGGGCGCGACGCGCTCCGCCTTCACTTCGAGCCGCTTGACGCCCTCGCTGGCGAACGTGTGCGTGAAGGCCGCCGAGACCGTCCCCCTGGCGTCGACCCAGACGCCGTCGGCGCGGTCGGCCTCGCGCCCGTCGACGTAGAGGACGAGGTCGGCCTTCGCGCCGACGTCGCCGTTGGTCTCGCGCACGACGGCCGTCAGGTTGACGGTCGTGTTGACGACGGCGCGCTCGGGCGCGGCGAGGTGCGAGGCCGCGAGGTTGGGGCGCAGCTTGACCGTCTCGACGACCGTCACGACGTCCGTCCGGTTCGGGTCGACGCCGGTGACGTTGGCCTGCGCCTGCAACTGCTGGCCGCGCCGCAGGTCGTTGACGCCGGTGGCGAACGCGCCGCCGCCGTTGAGCCCCGCGAAGTTGCGCGCGTAGAGCGGCTCGCCGGTGCCGCCCAGGGGCTTGAGCTGCGCCTTGACGATTCGGCCCGGCGCGGGCGTCGCGGCGTCGAGCGCACCGGTCGTCAGCTCGACCGAGGTCTGGCCGTCCTTGCCGAGCAGGGCGCGCGCCGTCAGCGTGGCGGAGCCCGAGCGGCCGGTGGCCGCAGGGAGCCCCGTGTCGCGGTACTTCCTGGCGTTGGGAATCAGGCGCGGCACCCTCGAAGCCGCGCCGGCGGCGGCCTGCGCGCCGGCCGCGGGGGCCAGAGGCAGCGCGAGCAGAGAGGCCGCGAGCGACGTCAAAATGGTCTTGCGGAAGAGCC
Organism: Pyrinomonadaceae bacterium; assembly: GCA_036388135.1. Classification (GTDB taxonomy): domain Bacteria; phylum Acidobacteriota; class Blastocatellia; order Pyrinomonadales; family Pyrinomonadaceae; genus QHXN01. The sequence continues at coordinate 1,662 of DASVSK010000183.1, forward strand.
GGGAGGCCGGCGAAAGAGTGGCGGGCGAGGTTATGTATTTCATCCCTTTGTTCCCTGTATTCCTTGTGAGATAAGCACCGCCGACGGGGCGAGGTGCGGGGTTTTGACCGGAGGGAGTTGCAAGGGGACAGTGCGCCGCGCGGGCGCGAAAATACACGCCCGCTCAATTTGTTTCGCGCCGCCGCGTGAGTTTATTGACAGAGCCGACGCGCGCAACTATCTTCTCAGCCGGAGGCGCGCGCGGCGTCCATTTTCGGCCGCCGACCCCGCGCGCTGCCTTCGACTCATTTAACCTGTGTCCCGCCGCCGCCCGGCAGCGCCCCGCTCACGAACGAACAGGGGAGCCCCCGCGGGCGGGGCGGCCGGGCGGGCGTTTCATCGCCGGAGGCTAACCGTGAGAACACTACTGCTCCTGTCGTTTCTGCTGACCCCCTTTCTGCCGTTGCAGAACGCGGCGGTCGCGGGCGACGGCCCCGCGATGGAGGTGGTCGGCTACAGGTGGACGAAGAGCCGTCAGAAGGTCGAGAGGCACGACGCGCAGGGCACGGCCCCGGCGGCGGCCATGACGGCGGCTAACAGGAACTTCGAGCGCAACCGCAGGATCAACGACCCGGCCGGCGTGAGGGACCCGAACGCCGACACCATCGACGGACGCAGCGCCGCGCTCGACAAGGCCGTCCGCGATGCGCGCTCGCCGAAGACCGTGGAGGTCGACGGCTTCGCCTACAAGGTCAAAGTCCGCAACGCGGGCCAGAAGGCCGTCGAGGTGGTGTTCTGGGAGTACCAGTTCGAGGAGGCGGCCAACCCGTCGAACCTCGCGCGGCGGCAGTTCCTCTGCGGGGTCGACATCAGGGGCGGCAAGGACAAGGAGCTGCTTGCCTTCAGCGCCTCGGGCCCGAACGGCGCGATCAGCGTCGAGAGCCTGGCTAACAAGGCCGAGAGCCCCTACCGCGAGAGGGTCGTCCTCAACCGCATCGAGTACGCCGACGGCTCGATCTGGCAGCGCAAGGACTGGAACTTCGCCGAGGTGCGCGCCTCGGTTCAGCGCGCGGTCTCGACGCCCTGGGGCGCGGAGATGTGCCGCGGGCTTTAAGGGCTTCCGGTTTTAAGGATTAGCCGCGGAGACCGCGCCCGACGTCCAGGGCGGCCGTCCCCGACCGTCAACAGACTTCCACGGAGATTCCGATGAACAGAACCCGCGTCATCCTTCAGACGATGATTACACTGGCCGCGGCCTCGCTCGGCCTGGTCGCGGCGCTCGCCTGGAACGAGGCCATCAAGGCGCTCATCAGGCGCGTGCTCGGCGAGGACGACAGCCTCGTCGGCCTCTTCGTCTACGCCATCCTGGCGACGCTCGTCGCCGTCGTCGTCCTCCTCATCCTCGGCAGCGCGGCGTCCAAGGTCGGCGGCGACGCCGCCATCAGCCGCGAGGCCGAGGGCTAGGCCGTTTCCGAACCAGAGCCGGCTCGCCCGCGGGACGGCTCGCCCACGTCGCACCCGCGGCCTGAGCCGCACTCCCGCGTTGAACTTGTTCCCGCCGTGCCGTTAAGCGGGGCTTCAAAAACTCACTTCCGCTTTTTCGCCTTACCCGATTTTGAAGACGCGCGTTTTCGCTTCGACTGCCGGTAACGCTTCTCGCCCTCCTCGACCAGCTCCAGCGCCTTACGCGGCCCGAAGCGGCCGAGCGGCTTGAAGACCTTGCCCTTGATGCGGTTGTAGGAGACGAAGAAGTGCTCTATCTCTTCGAGCAGTTCGGGGCCTAAGGATTCGAGCGTGCGGACGCGCCCCAGCAGGCGCGAGTCGGCGGCGACGCCGACGAGCCGGTCGTTGCGCGTCGTCTCGCCGTCGCGCTCGGTCTGCTCGGCCTCGACGACGCCGACGAGGCGCGTGCGGACGAGGCATCCGGCGAACGCCGGCTCGTCCATCAGCACGAGGACGTCGAGCGGGTCGCCGTCTCCGCCCAGCGTCGAGGGCACGAACCCGAAGTCGAAGGGGAACGAGGCCCCCGACGGCAGGACGCCGCCCAGCTTGAACAGCCCCGTCCCCTCGTCGTACTCGTACTTGTTGCGGCTGCCCTTCGGCGTCTCGACGACGACGTTCAAATCACCTTCGTCATTGAAAATTTCGAGGTCGAACAGGTTAGCTCTGGACATAGGCAGGAAAATTTAACATGGATGGACAGGATGGATAGGATTTTAGATTTCTGATTTTAGATTGTTGATTTAAAGGACGACGGCTCTCAAATCGCAAATCAAAAATTCCCTAATCCTGTCAATCCTGTCCATCCGTGTGAATTTCTTATTCGTGTACTTCACCAGCCGACGTGAATCTCCCAGCGGTCGATGACGCGGTCGCCTTCGAGCACGTGGTAGTGGGCGTGCTGCGCGGCGGCGAGGCACGAGTGGTTGGCGAGGACGCGGACGCGCGCGCCGACGCGCAGCGTGTCGAACAGCCGCTCGTCTTCGACCCCGACCGCGCCGTGCTCCTGCGAGACTGAGTCGACGCGGAGGCCGAGGTCGCGCCCCTCAAGGTCGAGCACGCGGCCGAAGCCGCACGCGGGGTCTAGCTCAACGGGGCCGCGGTCTTTCGAGAGCGCGACGGCCCCGGCGTCGAGCACGACCCTGCGTCGCGCGCGGTCGCGGTGGACGACCGCGGCGAGCACCGTCAGCGCGCAGTCGGCGAAAGAGCAGCTTCCGAGCGTGGCCTGGAAGGCGTCGTAGAAGATGTAGTTGCCGGGGCGCGCCTCGTCGACGCCGTCGAGGTGGTCGACGTGCGTGGCGGTCGGAGTCGAGCCGACGCTCACGGTCGGCACGTCGATGCCGTCCGAGCGCAGGCGCGCGGCGAACTCCCGCATCAGGTCGCGCTCGTGTCGCGCGAGGGCGAGCAGCTCTTCGGGCGAGCGCGCGTGGTAGGAGTGTCCGGCGTGCGTCAGGATACCCGCGAAGCGGAGGCCGCGCACGCTCTCGATGCGGCGCGGGATTTCAAGCGCCTCGGGCGTGTCGGGCTCGACGCCGCAGCGGTGGTAGCCGCAGTCGACCTTCAGGAACAGGTCGAGCGTGACGCCCGCGCGCCGCGCGGCCTCGTCTAGCAGCGGCGGTATGTCGACGTCGTCGGTGATGAGGGCGAGTCGCTCGCAGCGCTTCGCGAGTTCAATCGCCTCGGCGAACTTCCCCGGCTCGACGGGGACGGCGTAGGTGATGTCGTCGAAGCCTTCGGCGGCGAAGGCGCGCGCCTCGGCGAGCGTCGAGACGGTGATGCCGCCCGCCGCGCCCGCCGTCTGGATGCGCGCGACCTCGACGCACTTGTGCGTCTTGACGTGCGGGCGCAGGCTCGCCCCGAACCCTTTGACGCGGGCCGTCATCGTCTCGGCGTTGCGCCGCACGCGCCCGACGTCGAGGACGAGCGAAGGCGTCTTGATGGTGTGCAAGTCCATGGCTTTTGAGTCGGAGAGGACTATAGCACTTTCGGCGGCCGAGTCTTAACGACAGAGATTTAACCGCGCGGGACGCGGAGGCGCGGCTAAAACAACGTATCTGTTTTAGCCGCGCCTCCGCGTCCCGCGCGGTTAATAACCGTTACGTCGAGGTTACTGCACGGTGACGAAGACGCCCGCGCGGCTCGTCGCGCCGCCGGCGGTGGTGACGATGACGGGGGCCGCGCCTGTCACGCCGTCGGGGACGACGACGTTCAACTGGTCGAGGCCGGGGAAGCCGCCCGACGGGCCGGCGTAGCTCACCCTCGCGGCCCTGCCGCCTACATGCACGGTGACGGGCAGGGAGTTGCGCCAGCCCGTGCCGAAGAGCGCGACCTCGGAGGCGGCGTCGCCGGTGCGCGCCGGGAAGGGCGCGCGCGTGTAGAACGAGCCGGAGACGAGCAGCGCGACGGCCTCGCCCGCGCCCGTCTGCGGGACGGTGAAGAGGCCGGGGTTGGCGTTGACGATGGTCGAGTCGTCTGCCGCCGTCACCCTGCCCCCGACGGTGACGACGAAGGAGGCGACGCCCGCGCCGAGCGACTGCGGGACCTGCACGTGAATCCTCGCGTCGTCGAAAGAGAGGACGGGCACGTTTGTTCCCTCAACCGTCACGCGGACGGCGCGCGCCGCGGCGTCGGCCTGCGTCGCGCCGCTCAGCCCGCGCGTCAGACCCGCACCGCTGACGGTGGCAAGGCCGCCCGAGGGCGGGCCGCCTTGCAGGCTCGCGCTGTTGGTGACCGTGAGGCGCGCGACCGGCGGGAGCGCGGTCTCGACCCCGAAGGAGAGCCCCGAGTAGGCCTGCGTAAACTCGTCGTCCGCGAGGACGAAGGCCGCGCCGTCGCGCAGCACGCCGTTGAGCGCCGGGTCGGGGAAGGCGTAGACGTGCGGGATGCCGCCGTTGCCGCCCTCGGCGGCGAGGTCGCTTTCGCCCATCGCGTCCTGGATGACGTAGACCGTGCCGTCGCGCGCGACCGTCAGACCGTGGAGCACGAGGTTGTTATCAATCGAGAGACCTTCGGCGCAGACCTCGTCCGCGTCGCCGTCGCCGTCGCCGTCCGTGTCGTAGACGGCGAGCATGTAGGTGTCGTTCCCCGTCGAGTGCGTGAAGACGACGCCGCGCGAATTGGCCGCGACGTCGAGCGGCGCGTCGTCGGCGAAGGGGAAGACGTAATACGGGTTCGCGTCGAGCGTGTCGGGCACGGCGTCGGCGTTGGTGTCGCGGACGATGCGCAGCTCGTTCGACTGGAAGTCGGCGACGAGGAGGTGGCCGCCGGGGAGGAGCGCAAGCGCGTTGGCGTTGAAGAGCCGGTCGTCGCCGACCGAGACGAGAGCGCGAGAGCGCGCGGCGTCGAAGCCGCCGGTCGCGGGGTCGCGCACCAGCAGGACGACGCCGGGCGACTCTTCGTTGTTCGGGTCGTCGGGGTCTTCGCTATTGTAGTAGCCGCCGGAGGAGACGACGACGAACTCGCGCCCCGCGCTCGACGTGCCCGAGACGACCGAGACGGCCGAGGGGAGGCAGAAGTCGCGGCCGAGGTCGAAGGTGGCGGAAGAGTCGCGCGCGTAGTCGCCGTTGTTGTCGAGGGCGAGGACGAGGACGCCCGTCGAGACGTCGTCGGCGGTCGTCGAGGTGCCGCGGTCGTCGACGGCGGTGAAGACCTCGTAGCGCGCGCCCGTGCGTCCGACGGCGATGTCGTAGGAGCCGCCGGCCGCGTCGAAGGTCGCGCGGTCGTCGGCGCGGAGGTCGCCGTCGCGGTCGACGAACTCCTCGTGCGTGCCCGCGGGGCTGACGAGGCTGAGCTGCGAGACGTGGAGCACGCGGCTGAGCGGCGTGCCGGGCTCGATGGCGACGGAAGACGCCTGCGGCTTTACCTGTGAAGACGCGCGCGCGGAATTTTGAGTGAAACGGTCGACGGTTCGCTTCGGGGGCGTGG
>DASVSK010000184.1:0-2447 GCA_036388135.1 Pyrinomonadaceae bacterium
GTCAAGCCGGACGCGGCTGCGGCGGCGACAGCACCGGCGGCGACAACAGCGGCCGTCCCCGCCGCGCCGGCCCCCGCCGAGGCCGGGGGCATACGTGTCTTCCTCCTCGACGCGAAAAAGAGTCCGCTCGCGCGCAAGCGCCTCTTCCTGCTCGAGCGGAGCGCCTTCGCCGCGGGCGGCTTGAACTGGGCCGCGATGCCGAAGCGCGCAGACTACTTGCAGGGCGCGAGCCCGCAGCTCCGCGAGTGGCTCGCGCGCCACGACTGCGACTCGCTCTACTGCCCCGAGTTCGCGTCCGAGTTTCCCGAGGCCGTCAAGACCGTCCCCGAGTTCAAGCGCGCCTACGAAGAGGGTCTGCGCAAGTACCGCAGCGAGCGGCTCGCGCTCAAGTGGCTCCCCGCCAACTTCCCTCTGAAGAACGTGCGCTCGGAGTACCTACGCCGGAAGCGCGCGTGGCTCGAAGAGGCCGGGCGCAAGACCGGCAAGGTCGTCTCCTTCATGACCGACGAGAAGGGGAGGGCCGTCTTCACGGGGTTCAAGCCGGGCGAGTACTACGTCTCGAACCTCTTCCCGCTCGAAGAGGGCGGCCCCGTCTGGGACTGCAAGGTGACGACGCTCCCCCCGAACCCGAGGCAGATGTGGGCGCTCACCTACGTCCTCTCCGCGCCCGCCCGGCCGTCCGCCCCTTCCGGCCGGTGAGGCATGAACCGTGAACGCCGGATGATGAGGTGAATACTGCCTGCCTTTCAGTTCGGCGCTCGTCCTTCACCCTTCACAGTTCGTCGTCCCGAAAGATTTGTGTTGTCAGGCTTTCGCCGTCTGTGTTACAAACCGCGGCAGGCGTTAATTACTTTTCCGAAGCATTACCCACGGCAGTTCCCACCCTCACCCGCTCGGGTGCTCTCTTGGCCGCAAACCCGACCGGCTGACACGGCCAACCTGTTCGGCTGACGGATGAAGCACCGAAAATTAACGATTTCACTGTTGACCTTCGCGGCCGCCGCTGCCTTCTTCTGGCCGCGGCTGGCCGCCTCGGCGGCCGGAGCCGCGCCCGAGCCGCAGGCCCGCCGCGGCAGGGCGCAGCAGCGCCGCCCGCCCGCGCGCGCCGCCCGCCCGCGCGTCGACTATTCGAAGTTCAGCCACTACACCGCGGCGCACCGGAAGGACTCCTGCGACTCCTGCCACAAGAGCCCCAGCGACAACTGGGCGAAGGTTCGCGGGCGCGACGCCGCCTTCCCCGACGTCACCGACTACCCGGAGCACGCCTCCTGTCTCAACTGCCACCGCCGTCAGTTCTTCAGCGGCGCGCGCCCCGTGATCTGCTCCGTCTGCCACACCGTCGTCTCGCCGCGCGCGGGCGAGCGCCACGCCTTCGCCAACCCCGCCGAGCCCTTCGCGCGCTCCGCGAAGGCGAAGACGAGCCCCACGCAGTTCGCGCTCATCTTCCCGCACGACGTCCACCAGGACGTGATGGCGCGCTCGCCATCGCCCGCCGACGGCCGGGGCGCGCCCCGCTTCGTCCGCGCCGCGTTCGCGCAGGACGCGCCGAAGAAGGAGAGGCCGAACAGTTGCTCCATCTGCCACGAGACTTACAGGCAGCCCGGGCGTCCGTCCGTCTCGACAGCCCCGTCGGGCGCGCAAGCCCCGGCGGGCGACGCGGCGGCGCTGCCCGATGGCCTCCTGAAGACGACGCCCACCGGGCACGACTCGTGCTTCAACTGCCACTGGCAGGACGGCGGCGAGAAGCCCTTCTCCTCCGACTGCGCCGGCTGCCACAAGCTCCTGCCGCAGGGCAGGGTGCCCGCGCCGCCCGCGGGGCGCGACGCCGACCCGCAGCTCGCCGCGCGCGCCGGGTTCACAGACCCGTCCTTCGTCCGCAAGCTCCTGCGCAGGGAGTCGGTCACCTTCGCGCACGACGAGGAGAACCACCGCGCGATTGACTGCGCGAGCTGCCACACGCGCATCCCCGCCATCAGCACGCTCGACGACTCGACGCTGAAAGTCCCCATCCTCTCCTGCGGCGGCGGCTCCGGCTGCCACATCAGCGCGCGCCCGAAGAAGATTCTCAACGAGGAGGTCGACAAGAAGCTGGCCGACGCCAACTTCCAGTGCGCGAAGTGTCACGTGAACCTCGGCCGCGAGAAGCCGCCCAGGTCGCACCTCGACGCGGTCGGAAAATAGACTGTGACAGACGTGCCCGACAAAAAGGGAAGTCAAAGCGCGGGCGTCGGCGGGCGTCCCGACCCGTCGCGCGCGTCGGCGGGCGTCCCCCGTCGGCGCGCGCGCCTGCTGCTGCTGCTGTGCCTCGCCGCGTCGGCGTGCGTCTTCGCCTCCGTCCGTCTCGCGCCCGCCTCGCCCGCGGCCGCCGCCCGCGTGGGCCCCGCGCCCGCGCAGGAGGGGGGGGTGACTAAGTTCTCGCACTCGATACCACGCCACGCGGAGCTTTC
>DASVSK010000185.1:0-2261 GCA_036388135.1 Pyrinomonadaceae bacterium
GTGGCCGTCGCCACCTTCACGCGCGCCGGCACCGCCGCCCCGCCGAAGAACGGCACCACGACCAGAAACGCCAGCAGCCGCGCGAAGGCCAGCCCCACCAGCACGAGAAAAGCCTGCGGGCTCTGCCCGAACTCGAAGGTCTCGAAGACGGTCTCCAACAGCCGGAGGAATTCGTCCATCGTTGAATCAGTAGGCAGTAGTCAGTAGACAGTAGTCAGTAGAAAAACCTTCGAGAGCGAACCGTTCGGGTGTCAACGGCAACGACCGCGGCGCGGAGCGCTACTGACTACTGACTACTGACTACTGTCTACTTCCTACTTCCCCCCTCATACTTTCAGCATCGTGTCGAAGACGCGGCCGGCGAATTCGCGGAGCGTGTCGAGCATCCAGCCGGCCGTGATGATGAGGACGAGGATGGTGGCGATGATCTTGGGCACGAAGGTGAGCGTCTGCTCCTGCACCTGCGTGAGCGCCTGGAGGAGGCTGATGACGAGGCCGACGACGAGGCTCGCCAGGAGCGGCGGCAGCGACAGCAGCAGGATCAGCCAGAGGGCCTCCGCGGCCAGCGAGACGTATGTGTTCATGACTTAAGCCCTCACGTCCGTCGGCGAGTCGCCGACCCCTTCCCGAAGACATCCGGCGTCGCGGCCGGCTCAACGCCGCCCCGTTCAGGTGTAGCCGAGCACGAGGTTGCGAATCAGAATCACCCAGCCGTCGATGAGCACGAAGAGCAGCAGCTTGAAGGGCAGCGAGATCATCGCGGGCGAGAGCATGAACATGCCCATCGCCTGGAGGATGTTCGACACCACCATGTCGATGACGAGGAACGGGATGAAGAGGAGGAAGCCTATCTGGAACGCCTCGGTCAACTGGCTGGTGACGAACGAGGGGATGACGACGCGGAACTCGGTCGGCAGAATCTCGTTGGGGTCGTTGCCGTTGCGCACGGCCATGCGCTGCGCGAGGTTGTAGAACATCTTGCGGTCGGCCTCGTGCGCGTGCCGTTCGAGGAACTGGCGCAGCGGCTCGCGCCCGCGGCGCGCCGCCTCGAAAATCTCCTTGACCGAGACCTCGGAGAAGATGGCCTCGGTGTCGCCGACCTGGCCCGCCTCGGCGTACATCTTCTCGACGACGGGCGACATGATGAAGATCGTCAGGATGAGCGAGATGCCGGTGATGACCTGATTCGGCGGCACCTGCTGCGTCCCCAGCGCGTTGCGCAGGATGGAGAGCACGACCGAGATTTTGACGAACGACGTGAGCATGATGAGCGCGAACGGCGCGAGCGCCAGCGCGCCCAGCACGATGACGAGCACCACCGGGTTCGCCGCCCCCGTCCCGCCGCCCGAAGCGCGAGCCGCCTCCTGCGCCAACGCTTCCGGCATGACCGAGAGCAGCGCGAGCGCGAAGAGCGACAGCAGCGCCGCGCACGCGCGCCGGCGGCGCGAACGCCAAAGGGAGCGAAGTCTCATCTCAATCCCCCCTCCTGTTCATGAGCCGCGCGAGGCGGTCGGCGAAGGCGCGCCGCGCGGCCTCCACCGAAGGGCTCGGCGCGGCGCGCCGCCGCTCAAGCTCTTCGGCCGCCTCCTCGGCCGTCGTCGCGTCCAGCTCGCTGACGAGGTGGACGCCCGCCTCCGAAGCGCCGATGAGGAGCCAGCGCCCCGCGACCTCGACCACGTAGAGACTCTTCCGCGGGTCGAGCCCGACGCGGTCGACGACCCGCACCATGCTGTTCGCCGAACGCGCCGTGGTCAGGCGCGGCAGCGCGAAGCGGAAGACGAGGTAGGCGAGCCCGCAGACGAGGCCGAGCGCCAGCATCGTCTCCAGCAGCATCGTGACAAAATTCATCGTGACTCCCGCCGCCCTCAGCCCGCCAGCCGCGTGACGCGCACGCCCAGTCGGCCCTCGATGTCCACCAGCTCGCCCGTCGCCACGCGACGTCCGTCGGCCACCAGCTCCACGGGGTCGGTCGCGCGGCAGTCCAGCTCTAAAATCTGCCCGGCGCGCAGGCGCGTCAACTCCTCCAGGCTGATGCGGCGCGCGGGCAGCTCCACGCGCACCGTCAGCAGAAGGTTGTCCAGCAGCCCGGCCTCCGCGCCCGCCTCTTCGCCCAACTCGCTCTCGTCTTCCATGCGCAACCTCCCAGCCTCGCCCGCGCCCGCCTCCGACACGGAAATCTCTTCGACGAGCAGCCGCAAGGCCCCCGCCCGTTCGCCTTCCCGCGACCCCGCCGCGCCCGCCGCCCCGCCGATCATCACGTT
>DASVSK010000186.1:0-5303 GCA_036388135.1 Pyrinomonadaceae bacterium
GATGCGCCGGTTGAGGTCGGCGACCTGGCGGCGGAAGTCTTCGGTGACGCGACGCCAGTCGGCCTCGGCGCGCCCCGAAGAGCGTCGCGACTTGATGCTCTCGCGGTAGGCGTTGCGCGAGCGCAGGAGGTCTGCGCGCGCGCCGTCGAGCGTCGCGCCCAGCTCCTCGCCCTCCCTGATCCAGGGCAGCGCGAGCAGGTTGTTCTTGAAGATGCGCAGCGTCGTGCGCGCGACCTGGCCGGCGAGCAGGTCGCGCGCCGCGTCCGCACGCAAGGGGGCCGCGCGCAAGCCGCCGCGGCGCAGGCCGCCCCTGAACACCCAGCCGAAAATCTCTTCCCACTTCATCCGCCGCAACCTCCGGGGCGCGCCGGCGCGCTCCTGCCAGCCCCTTACGTCGGCGCGGGCGGGCGGGTTTCTGCTTTTCTGCCGCCGCCCGCCCCGGGGCCGATAGGCGGCGCGGCCGGTAACGCGGTAAACTCACACGGACGCGATAAACACAGGTGCGGGGCGTGACTTAATGCTGTCGGTTGACTTCGACGACTACGAGCACGTGGCGGGCGAGTGCCTGCGCGGGCCTTACGCGCACTTCACGGGGCCGCGCTGGTGCGGCCACCCGCGCTGCATGTTCGAGTCGTGCGGCGGCGACCTCGGGGCCGTCGAAGCGGGGCTCGCCCGCCACGGCTACGACGCGCACCAGGTGTCGAGGATGATGGAGAGCTTCTACGTCCCGCTCGCCGAGCAGCGGTCGGAGGAGCGGCTGCTGCGGGGCGAGCCCTCGGGGGGCTAGCGCGACCCGCGCGAACCAACTTGAAGGAGGAGAGAAGATGGCCGACGCGGAGACGATTTTTCACCTGGCTTTCCCCGTTCACGACCTCGCGGCCGCGCGCGACTTCTACGGCGGCGTGCTGGGCTGCCCCGAGGGGCGCAGCTCCGACGTCTGGATAGACTTCGACCTCTTCGGCCATCAGGTCGTGGCGCACCTCCAGCCCGGCCGCGCGGGCGTCGAGTCGGCGAACCCCGTGGACGGGCGCGACGTGCCCGTGCCGCACTTCGGCGTCATCCTCTCGACCGCGCAGTTCGAGGAGCTGGCCGAGCGCGTCCGCCGCGCGGGCGTCTCGTTCGTCATCGAGCCCTACGTCCGCTTCCGCGGCGAGCCGGGCGAGCAGCACACGATGTTCTTCCTCGACCCGAGCGGCAACGCGCTTGAGTTCAAAGCCTTCGCCGACCCCTCGCTCGTCTTCGCCAAGTAAGACCTGCGAAGGCGCGCGGGCGTTCGGGTCGGTCGCGCCGGGCCCGGACTTTTCTAACAACGGAGACGCCCAAATGATAACCGTCGCCAACCGCATCTACGTGAAGCCAGAATACGCCGAAGCCTTCGAGGCGCGTTTCCGCGACCGCGCGGGGCTCGTGGACAAGATGCCCGGCTTCATCTCCAACCGCGTGCTGCGCCCCGTCAACGAGGGCGACCCGTACGTGGTCTTCACCGTCTGGCAGAGCCGCCAGGACTTCCTCAACTGGGTGCGCTCCGACGAGTTCGTCAAGGGGCATGCGCAGTCGGGCACGCTCCCGCGCGAGGCGTTCGCGGGCCCGAACGCGCTGGAGATGCACGAGGTCGTGCAGGACTCGGCGCGCCCCGACCTGGAGCCGGAGCCGCGCGGCGGCCCGTTCAAGATGCACTAGGGTAGGGCGGGCGCGACGTCCGGGCGCGCGCCGGCGAAAGACTCAAGGGAGAATTAGGGGGCTTCAGACGATGGCGATACTTGTGACGGGCGGGGCGGGCTACATCGGGAGCGTGATGGTCGACCAGTTGGCCGAGGCAGGCGAGGAGGTCGTCGTCTTAGACGACGTCTCGCGCGGCCACCACGGCGCGCTCTCCGAGTCCGTGAGCTTCTACGAGGGGCGCATCGGCGACCGCGACCTCGTTGAGCGCGTCTGCCGCGAGCACTCGGTCGAGGCGTGCATCCACTTCGCCGCGCTCGCCAACGTCGGCGAGTCGGTGGCCGAGCCGAATCTCTACTTCGGGAACAACGTCGCGCAGGGGCTGGGCCTGCTCGACGGGCTGCTCGCGGCGGGCGTCCGGCGCTTCGTCTTCTCCTCGACCTGCGCCACCTACGGCGAGCCGGTGCGCGTCCCCATCGACGAGAGTCACCCGCAGTCGCCGGTCAACCCCTACGGCTGGTCGAAGTTCTTCATGGAGCGCATCCTCGAATCCTACGACCGCGCCTACGGCCTGCGCTTCGTCGCGCTCCGCTACTTCAACGCCGCGGGCGCTACGCCCGTGCGCGGCGAGCACCACGAGCCGGAGACGCATCTCATCCCGAACGTGCTGGCGGCGGCCGCGGGTCGCCTCTCGCACGTCTCGGTCTTCGGCGGCGACTACCCGACGCCCGACGGCACCTGCGTCCGCGACTACATCCACGTCACGGACCTCTGCTCGGCGCACACGCTCGCGCTCGCGCACCTACGGCGCGGCGGAGAGTCCGACTTCATCAACCTCGGGAACGGCCACGGCTACTCGGTGATGGAGGTGATAGAGACGGCGCGGCGCGTGACGGGGCGGCCCATCGAGGTGAGGGTCGAGGCGGCGCGCGCGGGCGACCCGGCGCGGCTCGTCGCCGACGCCAGGAAGGCGCGCGAGGTGCTGGGCTGGGAGACGCGCTACCCGGAGCTTGAATCAATCGTCCGCACCGCGTGGGAGTGGCACGACGCGCACCCGGAAGGCTACGCCGCCCGGCCCCCGCGGCCTTCTCAGCCCTCCCAGACGCCGAACTCGCCCGCGCGGTAGTCGCGGACGGCCTGCTCCAACTCCTCGCGCGTGTTCATCACGAAGGGGCCGTAGCTGGCGATGGGCTCGCGGTTGCGCGCCGCGTGCCCGAACAGTAAGACGGCCTCCGACTCCGCCTCGACCTCGACGCCTTCGCCCTCGTCGCCGAACTCCAGCGTGTGGCGCGCCCCGGCCGCGCGGCCGTTGACCGTGAGCGCCCCCGCCACGACGTAGCACAGGACGCTTCGGCCCGCGGCGACCGGCGCGCGCAGCCTCCCGCCGCGCTCGAAGCGCACGGTCGAAAGGTGTACGTCCGTCAACGTCTCGAAGGGGGCCGAGACGCCGTCCCAACCGCCCGAGACCACGTTGACTCTGACCCTTCCGCCGTCAAGCTCGACCGACGGAATCTCCACGCCCTGCAAGCCCTTGTAACGCGGCTCGGTCATCTTGAGGCGCGCGGGCAGGTTGACCCAGAGCTGAAGCATCTCGACGGGGCCGCCCGCGGCCTTGAACTCTTCGGAGGAGATTTCGGCGTGGACGAGGCCGCGCCCGGCCGTCATCCACTGCACGCCGCCCGCGCGGATGAGGCTCTCGTAGCCGCCGCTGTCCTTGTGCAGGAGGTCGCCCGCGAGGATGAAGGTGACGGTCTCGAACCCTCGGTGCGGGTGCGGCCCGAAGGGGAGCCCGCCGTTGCCGGGCGGGTAGACCTGCGGGCCGTGGTGGTTGAGGAAGATGAACGGCTCCAGACTCTCCGGCGCGAGCCCCGGCGCGGGAAGCGCCTGGTACGTCACCAGCTCGCCGATGTCCGCGCGCGTCGCCCCGTGCAACCCCTTGACGGTCTTCATTGTTTTCAAGTCCTCTCACTAACGCTCTTCATCGTCTTTACGTCCCCGCGCAGCCTTCAGCCCTCGCGCGTCTCGCCCTCGCCCGCGGCGGGCTTCGAGCCGTGCCCCATGCTGTGCGCGCCGAAGGAGCGGCCGAGCGCGCGGACTTCGGCCTCGACCTGCGGGAGAGTCCGGCGCGTCTGTCGCCCCATGATGAAGTCGGCCAGCGGGCTGGCGAAGAGCTGCCGGACGGCCGCCGCCGCGGCGAGCGTGCGCGGGACGTAGACCTTGCGCTTGCGCCGCTCGACGGCGTGGACGAAGGCGTCCGCGCACTCGCCGAGCGGCGTGACCCGGCCGAAGGGGCCGGGGAGTTTGCCGAGCATCTCTCTGAAGCCCGCGAGGTCGCTCTGCGCGTCGCGCACGAGGTCCGTGTCGACCCAGGAGGGGTGCGCGACGCCGACGCCCACGCCCTTGTGCGCGACCTCAAGGCGGAGGACGTTTCCGAACTGCTCGACGCCGCTCTTGGCCGCGGCGTAGGTCGAGATGCCGGGGAACGGCGCGAGCGCCGCCGCCGAGGAGACGAGCAGGTAGTAGCCCCTGCGCTCCGTGACGTGCGGGAGCGTGGCGCTGACGGTGCGGACGACGCCCGTGAGGTTGACCTCGATGGTGCGGACGAGCGCCTCGACGGGGCCGACCGCCACGGTGCCGTTGCTGGCGACGCCGGCGTTGGCGATGACCACGTCTATCCCGCCGAGGGCTTCGGCCGTCCCGGCGACGGCGCGGTCGAGCGCCGCCTGGTCGGTCACGTCGCACTCGAACCAGACGTGCCCCCCGCCCAGCTCGGCGGCGAGCGCGGCCAGCAGCCCCGGCTCCAACCCGACGAGCGACAGGCGCGCGCCGCGCGCGGCGAGACGTCGCGCCGTCTCCGCGCCGATGCCGCGCGCCGGGCCCGTGATGAGCACGACCTTGCCGGATAATTGATAAGTCACGGGGCGGCTTTCTCCTGTAGGGCTTTTGGCGCGGCGGTGTCCGCCGCCGCGGCGCGGTCGAGCAGAGCGCGCCAGTCGCGCGCGACCCCGACGAGCGCGGAGCGCGCCGCCGGGCAGACGCGCGTCATGTTGATGAACCCGTGCGCGAGCGAGGTGAAGCGCCGCCACGCGAGCGCGTTGCCCGCCTCCCTCAAACTCCGCGCGTAGGCGTCGCCCTCGTCGCGCAGCAGGTCGAAGCCGGCGGTGACGACGAGCGCGGGCGCGAGCCCCGACAAGTCCGGCGCGCGCAGGGGCGAGACGCGCGGGTCGTCGTCGTCCGCGTCCGTCCCCCCCGTGTAGTGGCTTGAGAAGGCGTCGCAGTCCTCGCGGCCGAGGAAGAAGCCGCGGCCGAACAGCCTCTTCGACGGCCACTCCTTCGACGCGGCGTCGGTCGCCGGGTAGACGAGCAACTGCGCGGCGGGCGGGCGCTCGCGCGCCGTGAGCTGCGCCGCGACGGCGGCGAGGTTGCCGCCCGCGCTGTCGCCGCCGATTGAGACGCGCGCCGGTTGAGCGCCGAGCCGCCCGGCGTTGGCCTGCGCCCAGCGGAGCGCGTTGAGCGCGTCGTAAAGCCCGGCGGGGAAGGGGTGCTCGGGCGCGAGGCGGTACTCGACGCTGAGGACGTGGGTCGAGGCGTGCAGGCAGAGCAGGCGGCACGGCTCGTCGTGCGTCTCAAGGTCGCCGATGACG
>DASVSK010000187.1:0-2632 GCA_036388135.1 Pyrinomonadaceae bacterium
AGCGACCAGCTCGCGCTCGACCTCGTTACGCGGCGGCTCGTAGGCGCTCGCCAGCGGCGGCCGCTCGTGCGTGGCCCCCACGCCCGGCGCGTCGACGCGCGCGGTGCCCTGCCCTTCGTCCCGCTGCTCGCCCGGCTCGTCCGCGACGGATGTCGCGTCGCCCGCGGGCGCGGCCGACGCCTGCTGCTGCTGCCGCCGCAGCTCGACCCAGTAGCGCCGCCGCTCGAACGGGTACGTCGGCAGCTCGACGCGACGCCGCACGCCGCCGTCGTGAAGCCCCTGCCAGTTGACCTCGACGCCCGCCATCCACAGCCGCGCCAGCGTCCGCAGGGCGTGCTGCGAGTCGTCGCCCGGCTCGTTCGCGGCGCGCAGGCTCGTCACTATCTCGTGCCCGACGCCGCGCGCGGCGTGACGCCGGAGCAGCGTGGCGAGCGTCTGACCCGGGCCGACTTCGAGGAAGACGCGCGCGGGGTCTTGCAGCAGCTCGCCCGCGCCCGCGGCGAAGCGCACGGGCTCGCGCAGGTGTCTGACCCAGTACTCGGCCGTCGTCACTTCGGCGGCCGTGGCCCAGGTGCCCGTCAAGTTCGAGACGAATGGGATGCGCGGCGCGCGTAATTCGACGCCTCGCACCTCCCGCAACCATTCGGGCAGCAGGTCGTCCATCATCGCCGAGTGGAAGGCGTGCGACGTGAGCAGACGGCGGCAGGCGACGCCGCGCCGCTCACATTCCTCTTCGAGCGCCGCGACGGCCTCGGCGGGCCCGGCCACGGTCGTCAACTCCGCGCCGTTGACGGCGGCGAGCGACAGAGAGTCGCCGAGCAGCGGCGCGACCTCCGCCTCGCCCAGCGCCACGCTCAGCATCGCCCCCGCCGGTGCCTCCTGCATCAGACGCCCACGCGCCGCCACCAGCCGCAGCGCGTCCTCAAGCGTCAGAACGCCCGACACGCACGCCGCCACGTACTCCCCGAGGCTGTGCCCGACGAGCGCCGCGGGCTTGACGCCCCAGCTCATCCAGAGCTGCGCCAGCGCGTACTCGACGGCGAACAGCGCGGGCTGCGTCAGGCGCGTCTGCTGTAGCAAGTCGGCGGCCTGCCCGTCCGCGCCGTCGGCGTCGTAGCCGAGCGCCGCGCGGAGGTCTAAGCCGAGCCGCGGCCTGAGCAGTTCGGCGCAGCGGTCGAAGTGTTCGCGGTAGACCGGCGCGGACTCGTAGAGCGCCGCGCCCATCCGCGCGTACTGCGTGCCCTGCCCGCTGAACATAAAGACGACGGGGCGCTCGACCGCCTCCTGCCACGTCGTGAAGACTCGCTTCGGGTCGAGCGCGGCGAGCGCGGCGGCGGCGTCCGCGCGGTCGCGGCAGACGAGCGTGCGGCGGTGCGCGAAGCGGCGGCGGCCCACTTGCAGCGTGTAGGCGATGTCGGCGATGTCGGCGGGGTCGGCCGCCGGGTCGGCTTCGAGGTGCGCGACGAGGTTGGCCGTCGCCGTCTCAAGCGCGGTGCTCGTCTTCGCCGACAGCACCAGCAGTTGATGCTCCCGCCCGCCGTCGACGGCCGCCTCGACCTCCGGCGCTTCTTCGAGGACGACGTGCGCGTTCGTCCCGCCGATGCCGAACGAGCTGACCCCGGCGCGGCGCGGCGCGGCGTCGGCGACCGCCCACGGCCGGAGCGTCGAGTTGACGAAGAAGGGGCTGCTCTCGAAATCTATCTGCGGGTTCGGCCGCTCGAAGTGCAGCGACGGCGGAAGCTCCTTGTGCCTGAGCGCGAGTACGGTCTTGATGAGCCCCGCCACGCCCGCGGCCGTGTCCGTGTGCCCGAAGTTCGACTTGACCGAGCCGACGGCGCAGAAGCCCTTTCGGTCGGTGCTCGTGCGGAAGGCTTGCGTGAGCGCGGCCAGCTCGATGGGGTCGCCGAGCGGCGTCGCCGTGCCGTGCGCCTCGACGTAGGTGACGGTCTCGGCGTCGACGCCGGCCACGGCGAGCGCCTCCACGATGACTTCGGACTGCCCCTTGAGGCTGGGGGCCGTGAAGCCCACCTTGTGCGCGCCGTCGTTGTTGACGGCCGAGCCCTTGATGACGGCGTGGATAACGTCGCCGTCGGCCACGGCGTCGGCCATGCGCTTGAGCACGACGACGGCGACGCCGCTCGCGCCGATGGTGCCCTGCGCCTTCGCGTCGAAGGAGCGGCAGCGGCCGTCCGGCGACTCGATGCCGCCCTCCTGGTAGAGGTAGCCCGTGACCTGCGGGATGGTCAGTGACGAGCCGCCCGCCAGGACCATGTCCGACTCGCCGTTGAGGAGGCTCTGGCAGGCGAGGTGGACGGCGACGAGCGAGGTGGAGCAGGCCGTCTGCACGTTGATGCTCGGCCCCGTCAGGTTCAGCTTGTAGGAGAGCAGCGTCGAGAGGAAGCCGCTCCCGTTGCCGATCATCGTCTGGAAGTAGCCGACAGAGTTTATCAGCTCCGGGTTGGAGAACAGGTTGAAGAGGTACGTGTTGAAGCCGACGCCCGCGTAGACGCCGAGGCGGCCCGCGTACTGCTCGGCGTCGTAGCCCGCGCGCTCTAGCGCCTCCCAAGAGCATTCGAGGAAGAGCCGGTGCTGCGGGTCCATCACCTCGGCCTCGCGCGGGTTGATGCCGAAG
>DASVSK010000188.1:0-2995 GCA_036388135.1 Pyrinomonadaceae bacterium
AGCAGGAGTCGCTGACGGTGCGCGTCAACCCCGCCGACCTGCCGCGCGTACAGGCGCACCGCGACCGGCTCGACCCCTCGGGGCGCGCGCGCTTCATCGACCTCGTCGCCGACCCGCGCGTCGGCCACGGCGGCTGCATCATCGAGGGCGAGTCGGGGACGGTCGACGCGCGGCTCGACACGCAACTGCGCGTCCTTGAGCGCGCGCTGCTGGCCCGCGCCGCGGCCGGAAGCTCTTAACATATTTTTGATTTTAGATTTTTGAATTGAAGAAAGCGCCGCCGCCGTCTTCAAATCTAAAATCTAAAATTCTCTTAAGTGATGACACTCGGATTAAGCGAACACATCGAGGCTCTGGACTGGCTCTCGTCGGTCGAGGTGCGGGGCCGCGTCACGGAGCTGGTCGGGCTCCTCATCCGCGCGGCGGTGCCGGGCGCTCGCGTCGGCGAGGTGTGTCTGATTCGCTCGCCGCACAGCGCGCGCGAGCTGCGCGCGGAGGTCGTCGGCTTTCGCGGCAGCGAGGTGATACTGATGCCGCTCGGCGACATCCAGGACGTGTCGATGGGGGCCGAGGTCGTCTCGACGGGAGCGCCGCTGGCCGTGCGCGTCGGCGACGCCCTGCTGGGACGCGTGCTCGACGGACTGGGCGAGCCGGCCGACGGCCGCGGCCCCGTCGAGGATGCGCAGGAGCGCGCCGTGACCGCGCGCCCGCCCGACCCCCTGCGCCGCCGCCGCGTCCTCAAGCCGCTCTCGACGGGCGTGCGCGCCATCGACGGGCTGCTGACGGTCGGCGAGGGGCAGCGCGTCGGCATCTACGCGGCCGCCGGCGTCGGCAAGTCCACGCTGCTCGGCATGCTCGCGCGCAACACGGAGGCGGACGTCAACGTCATCGCGCTCGTCGGCGAGCGCGGCCGCGAGGTGCGCGACTTCATCGAGCACGATCTGGGGGAGGAAGGTTTGCGCCGCTCGGTGGTCGTCGTCGCCACCTCGAACGAGCCCTCGCTCGTCCGCCTCAAGGCGGCCTACGTCGCCACGGCCGTCGCCGAGTACTTCCGCGACCAGGGGCGGCGCGTGCTGCTGATGATGGACTCCGTGACGCGGTTCGCGCGCGCGCTGCGCGAGGTGGGGCTTGCCGCGGGCGAGCCCCCGGCGCGCGCCGGCTTCCCCCCGTCGGTCTTCAGCGAGCTGCCGCGCCTGCTCGAACGCACCGGCAACTCGGAGCGCGGCTCCATCACGGCCTTCTACACGGTGCTCGTCGAGGGCGACGACATGACCGAGCCCATCGCCGACGAGACGCGCTCGATACTCGACGGCCACGTCGTGCTCACGCGCGCGCTCGCCTCGGGCGGGCACTACCCGGCCATCGACGTGGGGCAGTCGGTCTCGCGCGTGATGACTTCGGTCGCGCGCCCCGCGCACATCGAGGCGGCGCGGCGCTTCCGCGAGGTGCTGGCGGCCTACGAGGCGCAGAAGGACCTAATCCTCATCGGCGCTTACAAGAAGGGCAGCGACCCGCGCACCGACCTCGCCATCGCCAAGGCCGACGCGATGAACGCCTTCCTCCGGCAGGGCACGGCCGAGAAGGCACCCTCGGCCGCGGCCGTCAGCCAACTGCAAAGGATGTTCTAGCGGCCGCCGTTGCGAGTCGCACGTTCGGAAGCCCGGCCGCGCCGCGCCCGCTCAGTCGCTCATGATGACGCTGACGTCGCCGTTGCGCTCAAGGTGCGCCTCCTTGACGCGCTTGACGTCCGGCTCCTCGCCGTTACTCCTGAG
The DNA here is from genome assembly GCA_036388135.1 of Pyrinomonadaceae bacterium. Taxonomy (GTDB): domain Bacteria; phylum Acidobacteriota; class Blastocatellia; order Pyrinomonadales; family Pyrinomonadaceae; genus QHXN01. The sequence continues at coordinate 1,773 of DASVSK010000188.1, forward strand.
CGCCTCCTCAAGGTCGCTGACCGTGACGTGCGCCTTCCGCATCGCGTCCCACTGAATCTCGCCGTCGCGCACCAGCAGGCGGTTGTTCCCCTTGACGAGCTTCCCGAAGCCGTGCGAGCGGAAGGCGACGGCGGCGAAGAGCCAGTGCAGCAGCACGAGCACGAGGCTGCCGGCGAGCGCCGGGAAGAACGGGGCGTTGCCCGTGATGGCGCGGCTCACGGTCGAGCCGAAGACGATGCCGAGGAAGACGTCGAGCGCCGTGCTCTTGCCCATGAAGCGCTTGTCGCCGAGCTTCAGCATCCCGATTGAGATGACGAAGACGACCGCCGCCCGCAGAGCCACGTGTGACACGCCCAGGTCTTTCCCCTCAAGCTCCAGCCCGAGGGCCTGACTGAACGCCCACCACGCCTGTTCCATCACTCACCTCCCCCTTCTAAGCCTCTGCCCGAGCCGTCACTTAAACTTCAGCTTCATCCACACGATGGCCGCGCCGAGGACGAGCGTCACCGCGTTGGTCACGATGATGGCGACCTCGCCCTTGAGGAACCCGTAGACCAGCCACAGCGAGACGCCGACGCAGAAGGCGACGAACATCAGCAGCGACACGTCCTCGGCCGACCTCGTCTTCCAAATCTTCCTCACCTGCGGCACGAACGACGCCGTCGTCAGCCCGCCCGCCAGTAGTCCAAGCCACGTGAGCCCTTCCATCCCGTCCCCTATCCTTTCGCCGCGTCGGCCCTGCCGGCGGCGAGCGGCGAATCGTCGTAGTTGTCCAGCAGGTCTGAGACGTCGCGGTAGACGGCCACGGCCCCCGCCCCGCGCAGCGCCTCTTCGGTGAAGCCGCCGCTGAGGAGTCCGACCGTGACGACGCCCGCCTTCGCCGCGGCCTGCACGTCGTAAGGCGTGTCGCCGACGACGACGGCCTCCGAGGGGTCGACGCCTTTGAGCCCCGCCAGCGCCGCCTGGAAGATGTCCGGGTGCGGCTTCGAGCGCTCGGCGTCGTCGGCCGACGTGGCGGCTTCGAGCAGGTCTTCGACGCGCAGGTTCCGCTTATGGCGCTCAAGCTCCTCCTCCTTCGCCGACGAGGCGAGGGCGATCTGAAGCCCCTCCGCACGGACGCGCTCGAACAGCTCGCGCACGCGCGGGAAGGGGCGCACGCGCGGCAGGTAGTCGCTCTTGAAAAGCTCGACGCGGCGGCTCTCCAGCTCCGCGCCGAAACGCCC
>DASVSK010000189.1:0-3239 GCA_036388135.1 Pyrinomonadaceae bacterium
CCCAAACCCCAGATAAGGAGACTAACGATTGGCGAAAGAAGACCTGGTCCCGGCATCCGGCGTGGTGGTTGACAAGCAGCCCAACGCCTTCTTCATGGTGCAGATAGACAACAGCGAGCACGTCGTGCTGGCGCAGATTTCCGGCAAGATGCGCAAGAACCGCATCCGCATCCTCGTGGGCGACCGCGTCAGCGTCGAGCTCTCGCCGTACGACCTGACCCGCGGCCGCATCACCTACCGTTACAAGTAAGCTCGCCCCCGACGAGGCTTCCGCCCCTTCCGAGTCGCGGAAGCCCCGCGCGCTTTCGCTGGCCGCCTCACCCGCACGAGCCCCTAAAACGTTGGTGGCGGCGCACGCGCGCCGCCACAGTCAAACCACTCACCAAGTCCGCACGCCCCGCACGTCCCGGCCCCGCATCCATACGGGGTTTATAAACCCGTCCGCGCCGCCCGCTATCCGGCTCTGCCGACCGTGAGGGCCGCGGCCCGCCACTCGCCCGCGAGCATCGCGTAGACGACGAGGTCGTGAAAGTGGTCGTGCATCCACTCGGCCTGGACGAGGACGCCCTCCTGCCTGAACCCCAGCCTTTCGGGAATCGCGCGGCTCCTGCGATTCTCCGCGGCGCAACGCATCTCGACGCGATTCAGGCCCAGCTCGCCGAAGGCGTGCTCTATGAGCGCGCGGCAGGACTTCGTGACGAGCCCCCGCCCCTGAAAAGAGGCCCCGAGCCAGTAGCCTATCTCCGTCTTCCGGTTTTCACGGTCGACGTAGTTGTACTCGATCTGCCCGGCCATCTCGCCCCCGTGCCAGATGGCGAGGGCGTACCCGTCGTCTTCGCCCACCCGGGCCAGGTTGCGCTTGATGAAGCTCCGCGTGGTCTCGATGGAGCGTTCGGGCTTTAGCCACGCCGACCATTCACGGATGTGGTCGAAGTTCTGCTCGACCAGGGCGTTCAACGCCTCCGCGTGCCGGGGCTCTATCAAACGCAGCTCCGTCTCGTCGTCGATTTTATAGCTGAGCATAGAGGTCACCGTCGGGCGGCCGTCAGAGGTCGGGGATTTGCCAGTCTATCTCCGGCTTGCCCGCCCGCTTCAAAGCGTTGTTGACGGCCGAGAAGGGGCGCGTGCCGAAGAAGCCGTGCCGCGCCGAGAGGGGCGAGGGGTGCGCGCCGCGTATGACGACGTGGCGGCCCTCGTCGATCTTCGCCGCCTTCGACTGCGCGTCGCGACCCCAGAGGACGAAGACGACGGCGTCCTTCTTCTCGTTGACGCGCTCGATGACGGCGTCGGTGAAGGTCTCCCAGCCCTTGCCGCGGTGCGACCCGATGACCCCGGCGCGGACGGTGAGCACGGTGTTGAGCATCAGGATGCCCTGCTCGGCCCAGGCGGCGAGGTGGCCGTTGTCGGGGACGCGGAAGTCTTTGACGTCGCTCTTCAGCTCCTTGAAGATGTTGCGGAGCGAGGCCGGGACGGCGACGCCCGGCTTGACCGAGAAGCAGAGCCCGTGCGCCTGGTTCGGCCCCGGGTAAGGGTCCTGGCCGAGCAGCACGACGTTGGCCTTGCGGAAGGGCGTCAGCTCAAGCGCCCGGAACGTGTCGGCCTCTTCGGGGTAGACCTCGAACTCCCCGCGCTCGCGGCCGACGAACTCCTCCAGCCGACGGAAGTAAGGCTTCTCGACCTCGCCCCCGACCTTCGAGCGCCAAGACGCCGGTATCGGCGGCAGCATAAAGTCTCCGACCTCCTGAGAAGTTTTACACGCCGCCCCGATTCCCGGGGCGGTCTCGCGGTCTAAACGTATTACCCCGCCCGCGCGAAGTCCAGCCGCGCGCCGCGGGCCGGGCCGCGAGTCGCGGCCCGGCTACTGCGGGCGGCCCTCGCCGACCTCCTGCCAGATGCGCACGTGCCGTGTCTCCTTGAGGAGCAGCGAGCCGACGACGAAGGTGATGAGCGCGACGGCGATGGGGTAGTAGAGGCCGGCGTAGATGTTGCCGGTCTCGGCGACGATGGAGAGGCCGATGACCGGCAGCAGCCCGCCGAAGACGCCGTTGCCGATGTGGTACGGCAGCGACAGCGCCGTGTACCGAATCTTGGCCGGGAAGGCTTCGACGAGGTAGGCCGCGATGGGGCCGTAGACCATCGTCACGAAGATGACCTGGATGAAGACGAGCAGGATCAGCTTCCACGCCGTCGGGTTCGAGATGAAGCCGTCGAAGTCCGTGTAGGTCAGCACCTCCGCGGCCGGGCGGAGCGCCCCGGCCTCGCCGGTCTGCGGCGTCAGGCTGATCGCGCCCGTCGTCGGGTTCCGCTGCGAGACGGCGGTGACGACGTTCGAGCCGGCGGCCGACTGCATCGCGTGGTAGATGGGGACGTAGGAGACGGCGGCGAGCAGGCAGCCCGCCATGATGATCCACTTGCGGCCGACGTGGTCGGAGAGCCAGCCGAAGAGGACGAAGAACGGCATCCCCAGCAGCAGCGCCGTGGCGACGACGTAGTTGGCCGAGGTGGCGTTCACCTTGAGGATGGATTGCAGGTAGAAGAGGGCGTAGAACTGACCCGTGTACCAGACGACGCCCTGCCCCGCCGTCGCGCCGAAGAGCGAGATGAGCACGCGCTTCAGGTTGGGCCACTGCGTGAACGCCTCCTTCAAGGGCTTGGCCGAGGTCATCCCCGCGCTCTTGACGTGCTGGAAGATGGGCGACTCCTTCATCCGCAGGCGGATGTAGAGCGAGACGCCGACGAGGAGGATGGAGATGATGAAGGGCAGCCGCCAGCCCCACGCGCCGAACGCCTCGCGGCTCATCGTGTTCTGCACGACGAGGATGACGGCGAGCGAGACGAAGAGGCCGAGCGTCGCCGTGATCTGGATGAAGCTCGTGTAGAAGCCGCGCCTGCGGTCGGGGACGTGCTCGGCGACGTAGACGGCCGCGCCGCCGTACTCGCCGCCGAGCGCGAGCCCCTGCAAAACGCGTATGAGCAGAAGGATGACGGGCGCGGCGACGCCGATGGTCTCGTAGGTCGGGAGGAAGCCGATGAGCGCGGTCGCGCCGCCCATGATGAGCAGCGTAACGAGGAAGGCGTACTTGCGCCCGATGATGTCGCCGATGCGCCCGAAGAAGAGCGCGCCGAAGGGGCGGACGACGAAGCCGACGGCGAAGGTGGCGAGGTAGGCGATGTAGGCGAAGGTCTCGTCGCCCGGCGGGTAGAAGAGCGGCGAGATGACCGCCGCCAGGCTGCCGAAG
>DASVSK010000190.1:0-5174 GCA_036388135.1 Pyrinomonadaceae bacterium
GGCGGCCGCGCTCGTCCGGCACGCGGGGGCCATCTTCTTCGGCGAGCACACGCCCGAGGCCGTCGGCGACTACTTCGCCGGCCCGAACCACGTGCTGCCCACGGGCGGCGCTTCGCGCTTCTCCTCGGCGCTCGGCGTCCAGCACTTCCTACGGCGCACGAGCATCGTCCGCTACACGCGCGAGGAGTTGCGTGAGACCGCGCCGCTCATCGCCGCGCTCGCCGAGGCCGAGGGCCTGGACGCGCACGCGCGCTCGGCTCTGATTAGACTGAAGGACTGTCCCGAAGTTTAAGGCTCAAAGTTCATAGACGAGTCGGGAAGCTCCTCTCTTGACCTTGAACTTTGAGCCCGCGACTTTGAAATCGTGACGAACATGAACCCGCTCGACAAGATCAAGCCGCGCGTGCGCGAGTTGAAGGCTTACGCGCTGAAGCCCGACCGCGGCGCGGTGAAGCTCAACCAGAACGAGAACCCGTGGGGCGTCCCCGAGGCGGTGCGCGCCGAGACGCTGCGGCGGATGGAAGGGCGCTCGTGGTCGCGCTACCCGGACTTCGTGCCGTCGTCGCTCCACGAGAAGCTGGCCGCGTTCGCGGGCTGGCGCGCGGACGGCGTGGTCGCGGGCAACGGCTCGAACGAGCTGATACAGGCGACGCTGATGGTGACCGTCGGCGAGGGGCGGCGCGTGCTCATCTCGGAGCCGACCTTCGCGCTCTACCGGCAGGTGGCGACCGTGCTCGGCGGCGAGGTCTTGAGCGTCCCGCTCGACGGCGGGCTCGGCTTCGACGCGGCGGCGCTGCGCGAGACGATTGAGCGCGAAGAGCCAGACGTCGTCATCCTCTGCTCGCCCAACAACCCGACGGGCTGCCGCGTCAAGACGGAAGAGCTTGAGCAGTTGTTGACGGCGGCGGGCGGCATCGTCGTCGTCGACGAAGCCTACTTCGAGTTCTCGGGCCGGACGGTCGCGCCGCTCCTCGAACGCCACCCGAACCTCGCGGTCTTCCGCACCTTCTCGAAGGCGATGGCGCTCGCCGGGCTCCGCGTCGGCTACCTTCTGGCCGCGCCGGAGCTTGCGCGCGAGGTCGCCAAGGCCGTCCTCCCGTACAACCTCAACGCCTTCTCGCAGACGGCCGCCGAGGTGGCCGTCGAGATGTACGAAGCGGAGCTGCGGCCGACCGTCGAGCGCGTCGTGGCGGAGCGCGAGCGCCTTTTTACGGAGCTGCAAAACATCGAAGGACTCGCGCCCGTCCGCTCGTGCGCGAACTTCATGGTCGTGCGTTCCGCGTTCGAGCCGCGGCGCGTCTACGAAGAGCTGCTCGAACGCTTTGGCGTGCTCGTCCGCGACGTGAGCGGCTACCCGATGCTCAAAGACTACTTCCGCGTCAGCGTCGGCACGCCGCCCGAGAACGACCGCCTGCTGCGGGGCTTGCGCGACATTTTTGAAGGGGGAGGGGACTGAAGGATGGCTACCGAAGTTCAAACCGAGGCGCGCGTCGCGGAGGTGCGGCGCGGGACGAAGGAGACGGACGTCCGCGTCCGCCTCTCGCTCGACGGGGCGGGGCGGGCGCAGGTCTCGACGGGCGTCCCGTTCCTCGACCACATGCTGGAGCTGTTCGCGAAGCACGGCCTCTTCGACCTCGAAGTAGAGTGCCGCGGCGACCTCCACATCGACGACCACCACTCGGTCGAGGACGTGGCGATCACGCTCGGCCAGGCCGTCGCCGAGGCGCTGGGCGACAAGGCCGGCATCGCGCGCTACGGCTCGGCCTACGTGCCGATGGACGAGGCGCTGTGCCGCGCGGTCGTCGACCTCTCGGGGCGCTTCTACCTCGTCTACGAGGTCGAGACGCGGCGGCAGACCGTCGGCAACTTCTCGGTCGAGCTGGCCGAGCACTTCTGGCGCTCGCTGGCCGAGGCGGCGCGCTGCAACCTGCACATAGACTGCCTGCGCGGCCGCAACACGCACCACATCCTCGAAGGCACCTTCAAGGCGGCGGCGCGCGCCCTGCGCCAGGCGGTCGAACGCGACCCGCGCGTCTCGGGCGTCCCGAGCACGAAGGGCGTGCTGTGAGCGTCGAGGATGAAAGTCGTGCCGTCGGAAATCGGGCGGAGGGTCGGAAGGGCGGGGAAGTAAGTTGGCACGCGTCGCGATAATAGATTACGGCGTCGGCAACCTGCGCTCGGTGGAGAAGGCTTTCCGCGCGGGCGGGGTCGACGCGCATGTCACTTCCGACGAGGCGCTGCTGCGCGCGGCGGAGAGGCTCGTGCTGCCGGGCGTCGGGGCGTTCCGCGCGTGCATGGAGGCTCTGAGCGCGCGCGGCTTCGACCGCCTCGTGCGTGAGCGCGTCGGAGAGGGCACGCCGCTGCTCGGCGTCTGCGTCGGCATGCAGATGCTCTTCGAGGAGTCGGAAGAGTTCGGCCTGACGCGCGGGCTCGGGTTCCTGCGCGGCCGCGTGCGCCGCTTCCCCGCGGGCCTGCGCGTGCCGCAGGTCGGCTGGAACCAGGTCGGGTGGAAGCAGTCGCACCCGCTGGCCGAGGGCGTCGGCGACCAGGCGTTCTTCTACTTCGTCCACTCCTTCTACTGCGACGCGCGCGCCGAAGACGAGGCCGTCGTCGGCGAGACCGAGTACGGGCTCGCCTACGCCTCCGTCGTCGCGCGCGCGAACGTCTGCGGCGTGCAGTTCCACCCGGAGAAGAGTCAGGCCGCGGGGCTGCGACTTTTAAAAAACTTCGCGGAGATTTGAGGAGTAGACAGTAGTCAGTAGTCAGTAGACAGTAGAAATACAGTCGGCGGCGAACCGTTCGGCTGTCAACGGCAACCGGCCGCGGCGCGGAGCGCTACTGACTACTGACTACTGACTACTGACTACTGACTACTTCAGAAATCATGCTGGCTAAACGCATCATCCCGTGTCTGGACGTCGACAACGGCCGGGTCGTGAAGGGCATCCGCTTTCTCTCGCTGGTGGACGCGGGCGACCCCGTCAAGCAGGCGAAGCGCTACGACCTCGAAGGCGCGGACGAGCTGACGTTCCTCGACATCACCGCGTCTTCCGACAAACGCTCCATCGTCGCCGAAATCGTCCGGCGCGTGGCCGACGAGGTCTTCATCCCGCTCACCGTCGGCGGCGGCCTGAACTCGACAGAGGACGTGCGCTCGCTCCTGCGCGCGGGCGCGGACAAGGTCTCGCTCAACACGGCCGCCGTCGAGCGCCCCGAGCTGATAACGGAGGGCGCGTCCGTCTTCGGCAGCCAGTGCATGGTCGTCGCCATCGACGCGCGACGCAGGAAGACGCGAGGCGGCGGCGTGGGCTGGGACGTCTACACGCGGGGCGGGAGGGTGAACGTCGGGCTGGACGCGGTCGAGTGGGCGGCGCGCGCCGAGGCGCTGGGCGCGGGCGAGATTCTGCTGACCAGCATGGACGGCGACGGGACGCGCGACGGCTACGACATCGAGCTGACGCGCGCGGTCTCGGACGCCGTCTCCATCCCCGTCATCGCCTCGGGCGGCGCGGGGCGGCTGGAGCACTTCTACGAGGCGCTGACCGACGGCGGCGCGAGCGCCGTGCTCGCCGCGTCGCTCTTCCACTTCGGCGAGTTCACCATCGGCGACGTCAAAGCCTACCTGCGCGAAAAGGGGGTCGTGGTCAGATGACCTTGAAGCCGGAGGACGTGCGATTCGACGAGCGCGGGCTCGTCCCCGCGGTCGTGCAGGACGCGCGCACGCGCGAGGTGCTGACGCTCGCCTACATGAACGAGGAGAGCCTGCGGCGGACTCTGCTCGAAGGCGAGACGTGGTTCTGGTCGCGCTCGCGCTCCGAGCTTTGGCACAAGGGCGCGACCTCCGGCCACACGCAGCGCGTGGTCGAACTGCGCCTCGACTGCGACGCGGACGCCCTCGTCGTGCTCGTCGAGCCGCGCGGCCCCGCCTGCCACACCGGCGCGGCCTCGTGTTTCACACGCGCCGACGGGGCGGGACAGGCCGGCGGCCCGCCGCGGACGAGCGGCGAGCCGGAACACGCCTTGACGAACGAGGCGGAGGTCGAGAAGGACGCCGCCGGCATCGGCGTAGTGCTCGAAGAACTTTACGAGGTCGTCGCGGCGCGGCGGCGCGAGATGCCCGCGGGCTCATACACAACCTACCTCTTCGAGAAGGGGCTCAACAAGATTCTGAAGAAGGTCGGCGAGGAGGCCGCCGAGACCATCATCGCGGCGAAGGACGAAGACCTCGGCGCGCTGACGTCCGAGACGGCCGACCTCGTCTACCACCTCGTCGTCCTGCTGGTCGAGCGCGGGCTGACACTCGAAACGCTCGGCGGCGAACTCGCGCGCAGGCGCGGGGGGAAGGAGGACGAATGAGCGAACGCGAGCTGAAGGAGTTGCTCGACTTCGGCGTCTCGGCCACGCGCGAGGCGGGCGAGATTACGCTGCGCTACTTCAAGCGCGAGTTCGAGACGCGCCTGAAGGGCAAGGACAACTTCGTCACGCAGGCCGACCTTGAGGCGGAGGCGCACCTGCGGCGGAGAATCTCGGAACGCTTTCCCGACGACGCAATCATCGGCGAGGAGGGCGGCGAGACTGCCGGCTCGACGGGGAGGCGCTGGATCATCGACCCCATCGACGGCACCTACTCCTTCGTCCACGGCGTGCCCTTCTACGGCGTCCTGCTCGGCCTGGAGGTCGAAGGGGAGCCCGCCGTCGGCGTCGTCAACCTCCCCGCGCTCGGCGAGGTGGTCTACGCCGCGAAGGGGCTGGGGTGCTTCTGGAACGGCGAGCCGGCGCGCGTCTCGGCGACCGAAAGGCTGGAGGACGCCCTGCTGCTCTCGACCGACTTCGGCTCCTGCGCGCGACACGGCTTCGGCGCGGCGGCTGAAGCGTTGCAGGGACGTGCGGCGATGCGCCGGACGTGGGGCGACTGCTACGGCTACGCGCTGGTCGCTACCGGGCGCGCCGACGTGATGCTCGACCCGGCTTTGAACGTCTGGGACTGTGCGGCGCTCCTGCCGGTTCTGGAGGAGGCCGGTGGCACGTTTACCGATTGGCGGGGGCGGCGCTCAATTCATTCGGGCAACGGGGTGGCGACCAACGGCGCACTGTTGGAGGAAGTGATGCGAATTATCGGGGAAAACAGCCCTCCGGCCTAAAATTTTCCGACCGTGCGAGTCAAAAAAACCGGC
>DASVSK010000191.1:0-2347 GCA_036388135.1 Pyrinomonadaceae bacterium
CACCAGCCTCGCGCCCGTTATCAAAGGCCAGAAGAACTCCCACACCGAGACGTCGAAGCTGAAGGGCGTCTTCTGCATGACGACGTCCGAAGCCGTCAGCCCGTACTCCTCCTGCATCCAGAGCAGGCGGTTGACCACCCCGCGGTGCGCGTTCATCGCCCCCTTCGGACGCCCCGTCGAGCCAGACGTGTAGATGACGTAGGCCAAGCCCTGCGGGTCGGGCGTGAGGCACGGGTCGGCCGCGCTCTCGGCCGCGACCGCCTCCCCGTCCCGGTCGAGCAGGACGGCGCGACCGCCCCACCCCGAGGCCAGCCTCGCACTCAGCGACGAGTCGGTGACGAGCGCCTCCGGGCGGCAGTCGTCGAGCATGAAGCGCAGCCGCTCGGCCGGGTACTCCGGGTCGAGCGGGACGTAAGCGCCCCCGGCCTTCAGGACGGCGAGTAAGGAGACGACCAGCCCGACGGAGCGCTCAAGCATGACGGCCACCCGCGACTCGGCACCGACGCCCCGGCGGCGCAGGTAATGAGCCAGTTGGTTGGCGCGGGCGTTGAGTTCCGAGTAGGTGAGGCTCTCGCCCCCGAAGGTGAGGGCGATGGAGTCGGGAGTGCGCGAGACTTGCCGCTCGAAGAGGCCGTGGATGGATTCCCCGGCCGGGTAGTCGCGCGCCGTGTCGTTGCACCCGAGGACGAGGCGTCGACGCTCTTCTTCCGTCAGCGGCGACAGTTCCGCCAGACGCCGTTCCGGGTTCTCGGCCATCGCTTCGAGCAGGGTCAGGAGGTGGCGCAACAACTGCTCGATGGACTCGTCGGCGAAGACGCTTTGGTCATAGCTCAGCAGGAGCCTGAGTTCGCCGCCCACCGCCGCCAGCAGTGTCAGCGGGTAGTTCGTCAACTTGAAGCTGCCGACATCGCCTATCTCGATGCTCGCGCCGCCGTCGCTGACCCCCTCGCCCAGTTCGGAATCCACCGGGTAGTTCTCGAAGACGAAGATGGAGTCGAAGAGCGGACGCCCGCCCCCTATCCCGCCCCACCGCTGGACGTCGGAGAGCGGGGCGTACTCGTACTGCCTCGCCTCCGCACCCTCCTCCTGTAAACCGCGCAGCCACTCGCACACCTTCTCTTCGCCCGCCACGCGCGCACGCACCGGCAGCGTGTTGATGAAGAGCCCGAGCATCCGCTCCACTCCTTCCAGCTCCGCCGGCCGCCCCGACACCGTCGCCCCGAAGACGACTTCTCCCTCGCCGCTATAGCGAGAAAGCAGGACGGCCCACGCGCCCTGCACCACCGTGTTGAGTGTGAGCTGGTGCGTGCGCGCCAGCCTCGACAACTTCTCCGTCGCCTCGCGCGAGAGGCTCGCGCGCCGCTCCCCGTGGCCGCGCCGGGGGGACTCGACGCCGGCCTGTGACGACGCGCGGGCGAGTGGGAGCGGGGTGGGCGCTGTGAAGCCCCGGAGGTACTCGCGCCAGAACCGCTCGGCCCGCGCCGCGTCCTGACGCTGGAGCCACGCGATGTAGTCGCGGAACGGGCGCGGCGGCGGCAGGTACGGGCTCTCGCCCCTTGCGTGCGCCTCGTACAGCGAAAAGACCTCGCGCAGCAGGAGTGGCATCGACCAGCCGTCCAGCAGGAGGTGGTGGTGGCTCCAGACGAGTCGGTGGCGATCCGCGCCGAGCCGCATCAACGTCACCCTCATCAGCGGGGCTTCCGGAAGGTTGAAGCCCGCCTCGCGGTCCGCGACGAGAAACTCCTCCAGACGCGCCGCCTGCTCCCGCGCCGTGAGCGCGCGCCAGTCGAGCACCGCGACCGGCATCTCCACGCGCCGCTCGACGACCTGCACCGGCTCGTCCAGCTCCTCCCACACGAACGAGCTGCGCAGCACCGCGTGGCGGTCGACGACCCCCTGCCACGCGCGCCCGAACGCCGAGAGGTTCAGCTCGCCCCGCAGCTCGCACGACATCTGCTCGAAATAGACGCCGCTCCCCGCGGCGTAGACGCTGTGAAACAGCATGCCCTGCTGCATCGGCGACAGCGGGTAGATGTCCTCGATCACGTCTGCCCTCATCTCCACGCCCCTTTCACGGACTCCCCAAAAATCTTCTCTGACTTCAACTACTACTTTTCCCCGACTGAAGACCGGCCCGTAAGCCTCTCCGACCCGAGCCCGGCCCGCGGCCCTACCTCCGCGCCGCGCCGCGCCCGCGCTGCCTCGTGAGGCGGTCGACCTGCGCCTGCGACAGCCGCGACAGAGGGAAGTCCGACGGAGTGAAGCCGCCCGCCCCCTCCTCGCGGCAGTGCTTAATCAGGGCGCGCAGCTCCTCCGCCATCCACCCGGCCGCCCGCTCTATCGTCTC
>DASVSK010000192.1:0-4576 GCA_036388135.1 Pyrinomonadaceae bacterium
CGACGCGCCGGATGTCTTCCGGGGTGACGGCCTGCACGCGCGCCGGGTCGGTGTTGATGGTCGCCCAGCCGCGGTTGGCGTCGCGCACCAGTAGCTGAACCATCAGCCCGAAGTTGGACTGTAGGCCGCGGAACTGGTTGGCGGCCGACTGGTTCTTAATCTTCTGTAGCTCGTCGGCCGGGACGGGCTCCTTCTGAATCCTCTCGACCTCCCTGTAGAGCGCCTGCTCGACCTCCTCGGGCGACTTGCCCGGCTTGGCTACGCCGCGCAGCTCGAAGTAGCCCTCGTACTTGTTGCCGCTCTGCGAGGCCGAGGCGCTGTTGGCGACCTCCTGCTGGAGGACGAGCGTCTTGTAGAGCCGGCCCGTGCGGCCGCTGAGCAGGCTGCCGAGGACGCCGAGGGCGACGTCGTCCGGGTGGCCGTCTGCGACCGTGTGGTAGCGGACGCGCGCCTGCGGGACGGTCTCGGCGTAGGCGACCATGCGCTTCTCGGCGAGCTGCGGCATCTCGCGCGTGCGCACCGGCTCGGGCTCGCGCGGCCCGCGCGGCAGGCGGCCGAAGTACTTCCTCGCCAGCTCGGTCGCGCGCGCCGGCTCGAAGTCGCCGACCAGCGCGGCCGAGAGGTTGTTGGGCGCGTAGTTGACGGCGAAGTATTCGAGCGCCTCCTCGCGCGTGATGCCTTCGAGGTCTGAGGGCCAGCCGACGACGGGCCAGCCGTAGGGGCTCGACATCCAGAACATCGACTCGAACTGCTCGTCGAACTTGCCCGTCGGCGTGCTGTCGGTGCGGAGCCGGCGCTCCTCGTGCACCACGTCGCGCTCGGAGTAGAACTCGCGGAAGACGGGGTTCTGTAGGCGGTCGGACTCCATCCAGAACCACAGCTCGAGCTTGTTGGCCGGGACGTTGATGAAGTAGACGGTGAAGTCGTTGGAGGTTCCGGCGTTCATCCCCGACGCGCCGGCCGTCGTGTAGATGCGGTCGAACTCGTCCTTGACCATCAGCTCCTTCTCGCGCCTGGACAGCTCCTCGAAGCGCGCGAGGGACTGTCGGTGGCGCTCGGAGCGGAACTGCGGGTCTTTCGGGTCGGCGACCTCGCCGAGGCGCGCCTTGCGGATCAGCTCCTTCTCCTCGGCGCGTATCTGCGCGCGCACGTCGTCCATCTCCTTGAGGACTTTCAGGTTCTCGTCGATGTTCTTCGTCCCGACGGTGCGCGTGCCCTTGAACATCATGTGCTCGAAGAGGTGGGAGAGCCCCGTGATGCCGGGGCGCTCGTTGACCGAGCCGGTGCGCGTGATCCAGCCGACGGCGATGTTCGGGTCGCCCTTGCGCGGCACCATCAGCACGCGCATCCCGTTCTCCAGCACGACCTCCTGCACGGGCACGTTCTGCGCCGCGGCGGGCGCTGCGCACAGGAAGAGCGCGAGGAGGGCGTAGGTAAATCCTTTCATGCTGCTTACCTCGAAACCTTCTGGGGGATTTGGAATGGTTGAAATTTTAGTTCGGAGCCTTTAGGGGAGACGGCCGAAGCTCCGATACTACGTAGCGGTACGAAGGAAAGTTTTACACCGCCGCCGGGTCGTGCGCAACCACCCGTCCAAAGTCGCGTTCGCGGGTCAAAACGTTTTGCTCTCCCTTTCGCCTCCGACTGATGCGGGACTGTCGGGCGGCGGCTCGCCGGGAATGTTGAAGACGAAAGTCGTGCCTCGTCCCGGCAGACTCTCGGCCCACACCTTCCCCGCGTGCGCCTCGACCACCTGCCTGACGATAGCCAGCCCGAGCCCCGTCCCGCCCTGCCTGCCGTCCGTCTCGCCCTTCTCGAAGACCCTCGCGAGCCGCCCCTCCTCGATGCCCTCGCCCGTGTCGCTCACGCGGCACTCGACGCCGCCCCCTTCGAGCTTGCGCGCGCCGACCGTCACCCTCCCGCCCGGGGCGTATTTCATCGCGTTCGAGAGCAGGTTCTGGAAGACCTGCGAGAGTGCCGGCGCGTCGGCGTAGACCACCAAATCCTCCGGGACCGAGTTGACGAGCTTGGTTTCGGCGGTCGAAGCCAACGGCCTCAAGTCGTAGACGAGTCCCTGCACGAGCGGCCACAGGTCGAACTCGCGCCGACGCAGCACCAGCTCCGAGTCGGCGTCGATGCGCGCGTCCTCCCGCACGACGGCCTTGACCAGAGCGCCCAGCCTCCCGACGTTACGGCGCAACGTTTCGAGCAGCATCTTATTCCTGCCCGACTTCGACTCCTCCGGGATGTCACGTTCGAGCAGCCTCGACGCCATGTCGACGGCGGAGAGCGGGGTCTTCAGGTCGTGCGCGACGAAGGCGAGGTGCTCCTCGCGCCGCCGCCTCGTCTCCTCCCGCTGATAGAAGACGTAGGTCTCCACCGCGCGCCCCACGGCCTCGTCTATCACGCGGCCGACGACACGCACCGCGTCGCCGCAGAAGGTGAGCCCGCGCGCCTCTATGAGTTCCTGCACGCAGTTTCTGAGCAGGCCGTACTCGGCGACGATCTCGCCCACCTCGAAGCCGACCTCGAACCGCTGTTTGCCGTGAATGACGGGATTGTCGGTTACGGGCGGCGGGAGCCTCTGAGGCTCGCAGGCCGCCTCCAACTGACAGGCCAGCTCCTCTATCAGGTCGGGGACGTGGTCGTTGAGCGCGGGCACGTCGAGCCCGGCCGCGCCGGGCAGCAGGCGCACCTGCGCGCGCCAGTGTGCGAGTAACTCTTCGCGCCCGGCGCGGAGCAAGGCCCCCAGGCCCGTCATCTCCTGCTCGGTTTCAGGCATCAAGTTTGACCACAGCCCCGGCCGAAATGTACACAGTGCCGGTGGTAGATTTCTTGCGGAGTTCTGGCGAAACGGTGTATTCGCACCCGCCGCCCGCCTGACAAGTCGGCGTAACTCAGACGTCGAATCCGAAAGTCATCGACTGGAACAGGCGGCGCGCGTCATCATCCCGCCCGGGCTTATTCGCGTTCGATGACGAACGTCGACGACCCTCTGTTGCCCGCCGGGTCGGAGGTGACCAGTTCGGACAACTCCCCTCCCGCCCCCAGCGCCCCCATCGCCGTGACCACCATCCGGTCGGCGGCGACGTCCACGACGAGGAAGTTGCCCGCCGAGGCCCAGGACGTGGTGTGTGCTTCGGCGAAATCGGAGGGCGGCTCCGGGCGCACCTTGCCGCCCGCCCCGGAGATGAAATAGTCGATTCCTCCGACGCGCGAGTGCTGGAAGTTGTGCTCGTGCCCGCTGAAGACGGCCTTCACCCCCGAGCGACTGAAGAGCGGCAACAGGTGTCTTATCATCGACTTCGAGTTCGAGTGTCTCGGCCCCGCGCAGTACGGCGGGTGGTGTGTGAACGGGATGCGCCAGGGGCGCGTGGCCGCATCGCCCGCGCCCGGCGGGAAGGCCGCGTCGAGGAAAGAGGCGTGGTTCCTGTGCTCGAAGAACCTTGCGCTGAAGAGCCTCGATTTGCGCGAGGTGTCGACGCAGACGAACTCCACGTCCGCGCCGTAATGAAATCTGTACATCAGGCCGGGCTCGTTGGAGGAGCGCCCGGCCGACTCCTCGCCGCTGAACCGCTCTTTGAGGAAGAAGTTGTCTATCAGTTGCTGCCGGTCGTCGCTCGCCTCGGTCTCGCCGGTGTCGTGGTTGCCGACCGCGGGGTAGACGGGAATCCTGTTGATGACGTAGCGGTACGGCTGGTAGAAGGTGAAGAACCAGTCGTCGTCCTCGTCGCCGGTCGCCCCGAAGGGGAGGCCGAGCAGCGTCCTTCCGGCGTAGATGTTGTCGCCGGTCGTGAGCAGGAGCCGCACGCCCCGCGCGCCGACCGCCCTGTCGAGCGCGGCGGCAATCTCGCGCTGACAACGGGTCGGCCCCGAAGGTTTGCGGACGCCGACGCCGAAGTCACCGATGACCGCGAACGTGAGCGGCGCGCGCTCTTCGGGGTGCGGGTGGGTGCGGAAGCGGTTGTCGTAGGAGCGGCCGCAGAGCTTCAGCCCCTGCCAGCCGGCGTCGGTCATCCAGTCGCGCCGCTCGCCCGCCGCCCACTCCTCGCCGTTCACGAAAACGCGGTAGGTGTACTCGGTGTCGGGCTCAAGGCCGGTGACCCAGGCGTGGTTCGTCGCGGTCGTGTCGGCGCAGCCGGCCAGCGCGCCCGAGGAGTCGAAGACCTCGACGCGGGCGTTGCCGAACGGCTCGCTCCTCGCGCCGATAGACTCGCGGCGCGGGGGGTGGACGTGATCGAGGTCGCTGTCGTCCACCAGTTTCCACTCGTCGCCGTTGCGGCGGCTGCGAACCCTGAAGTAGAAGCCGCCCCAGGCTATGAGCGCGGCCTTGTGGGTCAGCCCGCCCAGGTAAAGGTACGGCTCCGCGTGAAAGTCAGGCATCAGTTCCCCCGCGTAAAGTGTGTTAGAGGCCGCCGGCCTCGCGGGATTTTAAACACGGCGCGTTGGTAACGCCAGCAGTCGGGCAGGTAGGCGACCCGCGGCCTTCCCCATCCCGAAGCGATTTTCGCGGCGCAACCCCGGCAAGCGCACACCGCGCCGGCCCCCTGACAGAGCGCGGCGCGCAGTCTCGTCG
>DASVSK010000193.1:0-2377 GCA_036388135.1 Pyrinomonadaceae bacterium
CGAAACTTTATAATTCCGTCACGTTAGCAAGGGGGAAAAGGTCGGAGGGCGCGACGCACCGCCCAAGGCAGCGCGTCGCGCCCTCCGGTTTTAAAAACCCGCCCGCACCCGTTCTCTCCCCTTAGAAAGATTCCACAGAAAGCTTTTACACGTGACGTCCCCTCTCATGACTCAAGACTTTCTGACGCCCCGGCCGTCGGCCGTCGCGGCGCGCGGCGAAGACTCGCTCAGGGACTCGTCCACCGTCCTCGTCGCCGAGGACGACGAGGACATCCGCCTGATGATGAAGACGCTGCTGGGGATGAAGGGCTACCGCGTGCTTGAGGCGCGCGACGGGCAGGAGACGCTCGACGTGGCGAGGGAGAGGCGACCCGACGTGATCCTGATGGACTTGCAGCTCCCGCGCCTGAACGGCTTCGCCGTCACGCGCTTCCTCCGCCAGACCGACTCGCTGCGGGGCGTGCCCATCATCATCGTCTCCGCGCACGACCCGGCCAAGCACCGCAACCTCGCCCTCGCCGCCGGCTGCAACGCCTACGTCCAGAAACCCATCGACTTCGACAACCTCGACGAGCTGATCCTCAACTTCCTGCGGGGGGAAGCAGTGGGGAAGTAGACAGTAGACAGTAGTCAGTAGTCAGTAGGCTCCGCTCTACGGGCGTCGCTACTTTCAGACTGACCGCCCGGGTGACGGACGTTTTTCTACTGACTACTGTCTACTGTCTACTGTCTACTTCTTACCCCCCTTCGGTTCGTCGTACGCGCGCAGCGCCGGGACGCTGTGGAACTCGCCCGTCTCGACGACGTAGGCGGTGAGGCGGTAGCCGTAGACGCAGCCGGTGTCGAGACCGATGGCGCGCGGGCCGCGCCGCGGCTCGGCCGCCGGCCAGTGGCCGAAGAGCGCCGTCCGCTCGCCGTCGTAGACCTCGTACCAGGGCGTGCCCTTGCGGCTCTCGCGGTCGGGGCCGAGCGTGCGCATCGTCGTCAGGTCGTCGAGCGACTGTTCGGCGAGCGGGACGCCGGGGCGCAGCCCCGCGTGGACGACCACGTGCGAGCCGAGGTCGATGTAGGCCGGGAGGCTTTCCAGGTAGGCCGCGTAACGCTCGCGCCCCTCCTTGAGCTGCTTGGCGCACCTCCTCTGCGCACGCTTCAGCTCCTTCTTCTGGCGCGAGCCGCGCCAGTATTCGAGGAGCGCGCGGTCGTGGTTGCCGATGACGGACGAGAAGCGCGCGTCCGCCATGAAGAGTTCGAGCACCTCAAGGCTCTTCTCGCCCTTGGCGACGAGGTCGCCGACGCACACCAGGCGGTCGGACGCGCCGAACCCGACGCCGTCCATCAGCGCCAACAGCTCGTCGTAACACCCGTGCAAGTCGCCGACGACTACCGTGCGCGACAACCCTTTGAACCCCTCCCGCCTGCGCGTGCATGCTGTCTCGGATTTCTTCTTTTTCAATTACAACACACCGCGCGAACGCCCCACAAACGGCCCGGCGTTTGCCGCGCGCGCCAACTGTGGTAAAAGACTGCCGCGCCCCGCGGGGGCGAACTTCTTATGCTGTGCATCGACGGCTCATACGGCGAGGGCGGCGGCCAGATCATCCGCACGTCCCTGGCGCTCTCGCTCATCACGGGCAAGCCCTTCCGCGTCTACAACGTCAGGGCGCGGCGCGACAAGCCGGGCTTGCAGCGCCAGCACCTGACGGCCGTCACCGCCGCCGCCGCCATCGGGACGGGGAAGGCCGACGGCGCGCACGTCGGCTCCAAGGAGTTCACCTTCGAGCCCGGGGCCATCCAGCCCGGCGAGTACAAGTTCACCATCGGGACGGCCGGCAGCACCATGCTCGTCCTCCAGGCCGTGCTCCCGCCGCTGATGCTCGCCGACGCGCCGAGCCTCCTGCTGTTCGAGGGCGGCACGCACAACGTCAAGGCCCCGCCCTTCGAGTTCATACGCAAGAGCTTCCTCCCGCTCGTCAACCGCACGGGCCCGACCGTGACGGTCGAGCTTCAGCGCTACGGCTTCTACCCGCCGGGCGGCGGCCGCTTCAACGTCTACGTCGAGCCCGCCGAGGAGCTGCGCCGCTTAGACCTCGTCGAGCGCGGCGCGGTGCTCTCGCAGAGGGCGCGCGCCCTGTGCGTCAACCTGCCCGCGCACGTCGGCGAGCGCGAGCTGGCGGTCGTCAGCGAGCAGCTCGGGTGGCCGCTTGACCAGCTCGACCTCGAAGTCTCCGACAACGCCCTCAGCCCCGGCAACGTCTTCACCATCGACGTCGAGAGCGAGCACCTGACCGAAGTCTTCACGGGGGTGGGCGAGCGCGGCGTGCGCGCCGAGCAGATCGCCTCGCGCGTCGTCCGGGAGGTGCAGGCGTACCTCGAAGCG
>DASVSK010000194.1:0-2670 GCA_036388135.1 Pyrinomonadaceae bacterium
CATCGGCGCGGGGTTGTTCGGGCTGACGACCTTCATCAGCTCCAGGCGCGACTCGGCCTTGAGAATCTCCTTGACGCGCTCGGGCTCGGAGATGCCGGGCATCTGGAGGAGTATCTGGTGCGAGCTGGCCGTCCCGTGCTCCTGGAGGGTGGGCTCGACGACGCCGAGGGCGTTGATGCGCGAGTCGATGATCTTCAGCGCGTCCTGCGTGGCGCGGGTGCCCAGCTCGGTCTTGGCGCGGTCGGTCATCTCCCAGGTGATGGTGTCGCCGCTCACCGAGGACGACCAGAGGGTCGCGTCCAGCTCGTTGACCCGGCGGGGCAGCTCGTCGCGCAGCGCGGAGACCTTCGAGGCGTCGGCCGCGACGACGACGACGCGGTAGTCGTCGCCCGACGCCTCGGGGCGCGCCTCCTTCAGCTCGTGGCCCAACTCGCGCGCGGCGTTCTGCGCGCCGACGGCCGCGCCCTCGGTCAGGCGCTTGAGGTAGTCCTGCACCTGCACCTGCATGACGAGTTGCGAGCCGCCGCGCAGGTCGAGCCCGAGGTTGATGTTCTCGCGCAGCGTCTTGTTGATCCCCGCGGGCGTGAAGTCGGCGAGCGCCGGGCGGTGGCGCGGGCCGATGACGACCCACAGCCCCAGCAGCGTCACGACGGCGATGATGATGACGCGGTGTAGAAGATTCTTTTTCATAACTCGGTAAGCGGTTGTCCGTAGACGGTAGAAAACCCTGAGCAATCGAATCGTCCGCGGGCCGGCGTCAGCGCCCGCCAGGCGGAGCCTACTGACTACTGACTACCGGCTACTGTCTACTTTAAGCTGCCTTCTCCTCTTCCCCCTGCATCCCGGCGACGGCCGAGCGCGAGATTTCGAGGAGCGACTTGTCGGCGCTCATGACGAGCAGCGACTTATCCTTGACCTGCTTGACGGTGGCGAGGATGCCGCCCGTCGTGATGACTTTGTCGCCCGCCTTGAGCTGCGCGATCATGTCCCGCAGGGCCTGCTGGCGCTTCTGCTGCGGCCTGATGATCAGGAAGTAGAAGACGCCGAAGATCAGCGCCATCATCACGAGCGGGCTGGCGAGCATGGACGCCCCGCCCTGGAGTAGAAAGAGAGCGTGTGTTTTCATCTGTGACTCTGGTCTCGACCCGGGGCGGCGCGCTTACCGCCCGCCGCGCCGGGAATTTACCGACGTCCGGCGTAGGCGACGCCGCGCCCGCAGCTCGCCTGAGCGCTGAACTCCGCAGCCGTGTTCATGAATGATTTGGGCCGTGGGCGGGGGCGCGCCGCGGGGCGTGACTCACTCGACGCCGGAGTCGATTTCCTCAAGAAACTCCCGCCGAAATCGGGTGAATTCGCCAGACCGGATAGCTTGCCTGACGCGCCGCATGGTGTCAAGGAAGAACGCAAGGTTGTGGTGCGACAGCAGGACGGCCGCCAGCATCTCGCCCGTCATATATAGATGACGCAGGTAGGCGCGCGAGTGGCGGCGGCAGACGGCGCACGCGCAAGCCGCGTCGAGCGGCCGCGCGTCGGCCGTCCAGCGGGCGTTCTTGATGTTGAGGCGGCCGCGCGAGGTGAACGCCTGCCCGTTGCGCCCGTTACGCGTGGGGATGACGCAGTCGAACATGTCGACGCCGCGCGCGACGCACTCGACGAGGTCTTCGGGCGTGCCGACGCCCATCAGGTAGCGCGGACGTTCGGCCGGCATCGACGGCGCGACCGAGCCGACCACGTCGTACATGACAGGCTTCTCCTCGCCGACGCTCAGCCCGCCGATGGCGTAGCCGTCGAAGCCGACCTCGGCCGTCCGCTCAAGGCTCTCGCGCCTCAAGTCCAGATGGGTCGCGCCCTGCACGATGCCGAAGACGGCCTGACGCCCGCCCGGGCCTGCGCCTTCCGCGCGCCCGGCGTCCGCGCCTTCGCGCTGCAACTCGTCGAACCTCGCGCGCGAGCGCCGGGCCCAGCGCGCCGTCAGCTCAAGCGAGACGCGCGCCGCTTCGTGCGACGCTTTTCCCGGCGGGCACTCGTCGAAGGCCATCACGACGTCGGAGCCGAGCGCCGCCTGCACCTCCATCGAGACCTCGGGCGAGAGGAAGCACTGGCGGCCGTCGGTGTGGGCGCGGAACTCGACGCCCTCCTCCGAGACGCGCCGCATGTGGCTCAGGCTGAAGACCTGGAAGCCTCCCGAGTCGGTCAGCAGCGCCCGATGCCAGCCCGAGAAGCGGTGCAGCCCGCCGCACGCCCGCACCACGTCCGCGCCGGGGCGCAGCCAGAGGTGGTAGGTGTTCCCGAGGATGATGCGCGCGTCTAAATCCTCCGCCTCAAGCTCCTCGAACCGCACGCCCTTGACCGACCCGAGCGTGCCGACCGGCATGAAGACCGGCGTCTCGACCGTCCCGCGGCGCGTCCGCATCAGCCCCGCACGCGCCTCGCCGTCCCGCGCGACGACTTCCCACCCGAGCGCCTCTTCAGCCACGCGGCAGCGCGCCCCCTCGTTCAAATTTGAAAAGGTTCATGCGGGGATTCTATAGCGGCGCGCGCCCGGACGCGACCGGCGCGGCTGTCCTCACGCCGCGTCCCCTTGCAGCTCGGCGGGCGTGACGACGGGCAGGCTAACGGTGAAGCGCGAGCCGCTGCCCTCCTCGCTCGCGGCCTCTATCCGGCCGCCGT
>DASVSK010000195.1:0-3779 GCA_036388135.1 Pyrinomonadaceae bacterium
CCGACGCCGTTTCGCCCGCGCCCGGCTGCGCGCCCTTACCCGCGCCGTCGAAAGACTGCACGAAGGCCGCGTACTCCCTCGTCGGCGGCGTCCACTCCAGCGGCGACTCGTCCTCTGATGGCGCGGCCCCGCGCGCCGACCCGACCTCCGGCGGCGACTCGGCCTCGCGCCTCGGCTCGACTTCGAGCGGTGACTCGTCCTCGCGCGTCACCGGCGCGACCTCCGAGGGGGCGGACGACGACGCGCCCGCGTCCGCCATCGGCTCGCCGCACTGCGGGCAGAACCGCGCGCCCGCGCGCACCGCCGCGCCGCACGAACGACACCTGCGAGAGATTTCAGGCAGCATAAAGCCGTTGACGGGTGACCGGTGACGGGCGACGGGTGAGGACAAGCTCCGCGGCTCGTCGCCCGTCACCCGTCACTGCTTCAAATCCTGTGCATCGCGTTGAAGAGGTCTTCGCGCTGGGCGTAGATGCGGACGCCGAGGCGCTCGCCCTCGCCGCGGAAGCGTTCCTTGAGCGCGGTGACCGACTCGCCCGCGCGCGAGATGTCGGCGACGATGACCATCGCGAACTTGCCCTGCACGACCGTCTGGTTGATGTCGATGATGCTGCAACGCGCCTCGGCCAGAATCTGCGACACGGCCGCGACGATGCCGGGGTGGTCGACGCCGAAGACCGAGACGATGATGCGGTCTGCGCGCCCCTCGCCCGCGCCGCCCGCCGCCCCGCGCCCGTCGCCGACGACCGGCTCAATCGCGCGGTAGACGTCCATCACCAGCGCCTCGACCGTCCGCTCGTCGGCCTGCGCCCCCAGGCGGCCGTAGACCGCGCGCGTGATCCTGTAGATGAGTTCCTCGTTCGCCATTTGAAAGCAGATGCCGGATGTCGGATGCCGGATGCCGGATGTTAGTTAAAGCCTCACGCCTTTTCTAACACCCGACATCCGGCATCCTCTTTTCACCGTCCGCCCAACTCGCGCGAAGTCTCGACCAGCTCGTCCGAGCGCGCGAGGTCGGCCTGCACGTCCACGCGGTCGACGATGCCGACGACCGCGGCCTCTATCGCCATCTCCTGGTTGCCGACGGCCGTGCGCGCGGCCTTCCCGTAGGCGCACAGCACGACCTCGCCGACGCCCGCGCCGAGGCGGTCGGCGACGACCACGATGTTGCGCGTCGGCTCCTTGTCCAGGTCTATCGGGTGGACGACTAAAAATCTGACGCCCTCAAGGTCGGGCGTCTTCTTCGTTGACCACACGGTGCCCACTACTTTGCCGAGAAACATAATTTAAGTAGACAGTAGACAGTAGTCAGTAGCCAGTAGAAAAACCTTCGCCAGTCGAACCGTTCGGGTGTCAGTAGTCGCGCGCCGAGCGGAGCCTACTGTCTACTGACTACTGTCTACTGTCTACTCCCTATTAAGCTTTCGCGAACACCTCCGCGGCGTCGCCCATGTCGCGCGCGGCGGGGGTGATGATGGTGCGCGCGTTGGTGTAAATCTTCTCGCCCTTCTGGATGGCGCGGCGGACGTCGTCCTCGCAGACGAAGTCGACGGCGCGCTTGCCGTTCGCGGCCCCGGGCGAAGGCGTCTTCGGCGCGGACGCCTGCCCGCCCTCGCCCCCGGACGGCGCGCGCGGGGCGGACGCGGGCACGGCCTGCGCGGCGGGCGCGTTGCCGCCGCCACCGCCGCTGCCGCCGCCGCCGTTGCCGCCGCTGCCGCCGCCACCGTTCGGGGCCTGCGCGGTCGGCGCGGCCTCGGGGTGCGGCGCTGCGCCGCCCGAGTGCGCGGCGCGCTGCGGCTCGACGTCGACGTCCTGCTGCACGTAGCCGTGCGGCTGCGCGACGGGGAGCGGCTGCGCGCCCGCCGGCGGCGCGGACGGCGCGGGCGGGCGCTGACTGAGGAAGCGGTCGACTATCCGCGCGATGTCGTCGCGGCTGACCGCGCCGCCCCCGCCGCCCCCGCCACCGACGGGCGCGACCCCCGCGGGCGCGGGCCGTAGCGGCGAGGCCGCGGGCTGCCCGGCGGAGCGCGCCGGGCGCTTCGACGGCACGGCGCGCGTCTCGAAGGCGACGCGCTTGATGTCCATCAGGTGCCAGGGCGAGACGTTGTCGGACGTGACGTTGCCGCCCCAAGAGCCGCAGCCCAGCGTCATCGACGGCGGGAGCCCCGTCGAGAAGCCGATGGCCCCGTGCGTCGTCGGCGAGTTGACGATGATGCGCGAGGCGGGCATCTCAATCCCGAAAGCCTTCGCCGACTCGCGCGAGCGCGTGTGGATGCCGGCGGTGTGGCCCATGCCGCCGTAGCTCAAGACCTCGAAGCAGCGCGCCGCGCCGCGCTCCAGTCCGTCCTCGACGTAGAAGGCGAGGATGGGCGAGAGCTTCTCCATCGAGAGCGGGTGCTCGCGCCCGACGCCGCCCACGTCCGCCATCAGGCAGCGCGTCCCCGGCGGGACGCTCAAACCCGCCATCTTCGCTATCACCTCGACCGAGCGGCCGACGATCTGCGGGTTGAGCGCGCGCTTCTCGGTCGCGACGACTTTGGCGAGCTGGTCGGCCTCCGCCGCCGAAAGAAAATGGCCGCCCTGCGCGGCGAACTCTTCCCTCACCTGCTTCGCCACCGCCGCGTCGGCGACGACCGCCTGCTCCGAGGCGCAAATCGTCCCGTTGTCGAAGGTCTTCCCCGTCAGGATGTTCTGCACGGCGACGGGCACGTCGGCGGTTCTTTCGACGAAGACGGGGACGTTGCCGGGCCCGACGCCGAACGCGGGCTTGCCCGACGAGTAGGCGGCGCGCACGAGCCCGATGCCGCCGGTGGCGAGGATGACGGCCGTCTGCCGGTGTTTCATCAGCGCCTCGGTGCCTTCGAGCGTCGCGCTCGTCATGCAGCCGACGGCCTCGGCGGGCAGACCCTCGCGGACTCCGGCCTCGCGCATGACGCGCGCCGTCTCGTTGATGCACCCGGCGGCCGAGGGGTGCGGCGAGAGCACGATGGCGTTTCTGGACTTGACGGCGATCAGGATTTTGAAGATGGCGGTGGAGGTCGGGTTGGTCGAGGGGATGATGCCGGCGACGACGCCGCGCGGGCTGGCGATCTCAAGGACGTCCTTCGACTCGTTGATGACGCCGACCGTGCGGAGACCCTTGAAGAAGTTCCACACGTCCTCGGCGGCGAAGCGGTTCTTCTCGCGCTTGTCGTCCGGGATGCCGTAGCCGGTCTCCTCGGTCGCCATCGCGCCGAGACGCGCCGCCTCGCGCAGCGCCGCCCGCGCCATCGCCTCGCAGACGCGGTCGACCTTCGCCTGGTCGAAGCGCGCGAGCTGCCCCTGCGCGCGGTGCGCGGCCTCGACGAGGTCGCGCGCCTGCTGCACGGATACTAAATCTTTATCCGCCATGAGCCTTCTCCGAAGCCAGATGTCGGATGCCGGATGTCAGATGTTAGTTAAAGCCCCGCGCCTTAACTAACATCTGACATCCGGCATCCGGCATCTACTTACTTCTTTCCTTGCTGTTGTCGCGCTGGCCGGCCGGGAGCGAGCGCCCCTGGTCTCCCTCGCCGAGCGAGCCGGCCGAGCCGCCGCCGCCGAGGGCGCGCTCGTCGGGGCTGTGGCCGGTGCGGCCGTTGCGCGGGAGCACGCGCTCGACCTCGCCGTGCGGGCGCGGGATGACGTGGACGCTGATTAGCTCGCCGACCCTGCGCGCCGCGGCCGCGCCCGCGTCGGTCGCCGCCTTGACCGCGCCGACGTCGCCGCGCACGAAGATCGTCACGTAGCCCGCGCCGATG
>DASVSK010000196.1:0-4419 GCA_036388135.1 Pyrinomonadaceae bacterium
AAGCGGCCCCGCCCGCGTTCATATCACGTTCCTGAAGACCCGACACCCCGGAGACTTTGATGAGACTAACGCTTACTATCGCCCTCGCGCTGACGCTCGCCGCGCTGACCGGCTGCGCCGCGCGAGAGGGGAACGACGAGGCCGCGCGGCAGGCCGCGTCCGCGCCCGGCCCGGCCGCCCAAAACGCCGCGAGCGAGGCGGGCGGCGGCGACGTCGCCCTGAAGACCGTCTCGCTCCAGCAGACGGAAGACTCGCCCGCGACGACGCCCAACGCGCCCGCCGCCGTCGAGCGCAAGATAATCCGCAACGCGACGCTCACGCTCGAAGCCGACGAACCGGCGAAGGCCGTGCAGCGCGTCGCCTCCGTCGCCGAAGCGCGCGGCGGCTTCGTCGTCACCTCCGAGTCGACACGCCACGAAGGCACGAGCAGGTCGAGGGGTTACGAAGTCTTCACCGTCGAGATACGAGTCCCCGCCGCGCAGTTCGACGCGGCGCTCGCCGAGATACGCGCCGCCGCCGGCAGCGTCACCGCACAGAAGATCACCGGCAAGGACGTGACCGAGGAGTACATCGACCTCGAAGCGCGCCTGCGCACGCAGCGGGCGCTCGAATCGCAACTGCTGGAGATCATGAAGGGCGCGGACGCCGTCGCCGACGCCATCGCCGTCCAGCGCGAGCTGACCAACGTCCGCACCGAGGTCGAGCGACTGGAGGGACGACGCCGCTTCCTCGAAAACCAGTCGAGCCTCTCCACCGTCAGCGTTACCATCCGGCCGCCCGCGCCGCTCGTCAGCACCACGGGCTTCTTCAACAGCATCGGCAAGGCTTTCGGCGAGGGCGTCGACATCGCGGCCTCCGTCACGCTCTTTCTGATACGCGTCGTGCTCGCGCTCCTCCCCGTCGCGCTCTTCATCGGCGTGCCCGCCTACCTCCTCCTGCGCTACCTCTTCCGACGCGCGCGCCGCCGCCCCGCGCCGCCGCTGCCGCCGCAACCCGCGCAGGAGTTTCAGCCGCCCCCGCGCTCGTAGCCGGTGAGGTTCGCCGCGGTGGCACGGGGATTAAGAGTGACCGAAGGCGGACGCCGCGCCTCCGCCCGTCCTCCGCGCCGCCGCGGTCAACTCCTCTGTTTTACACCCGGCCGCAAATCGCTATAGACTCCGAGGCATGCGACGAAAGAAACTTCTCCCTTTGCTTCTACTCTGCGCGCCACTCGCCCTCGGCGCGTGCGACGGCGGCGGGCAGACGAACGTGAACGGCGCGCCCTCCTCCAACGCCGCCCCGACACCCGCGGCGACGGCGCAGGCTCGGCAGACTCCGCCCCCGCAGCAGCAGATAGTGACCGCCACGGTCGAGGAGGCGAAGCTCGACGCGGGCGGCGCGGGCGAGGCGACCGTGCGGCTCGACATCGCCGACGGCTATCACGTCAACGCCAACCCGGCATCGGATAAGTTCTACGTGGCGACGGAGCTGCGCGCCGAGCCGCAGGAGGGCGTCGCGCCGGGCAAGCCCGTCTACCCGGCCGGGCTCGACCGAAAGCTCGGCTTCGCCGAGAAGCCGCTCTCGGTCTACGAGGGGAGCGTCCGCATCAAGCTCCCGCTTCGCGCCGACAAAAGTGCGTCGAAGGGGCGGCACACGCTCCGCGCGAAGCTCCGCGTTCAGCCCTGCAACGACGAGGCGTGCCTGCCGCCCCGCGAAATAGACGCGCCGATACCCGTGACCGTCAACTAATTTTTATCCGGCGGGGACTTTGGCGTTGGAGAGAAGAACCGACGAGCGTGCGGCGACGGAGCCCGGCCTTGAAGAGTCAGGTGGCGGGCAGGCGGGGGACGTGCGCGGCGCGGATGAGGCGGGCGGGCGGGCGCGCTTCGACTACGGGCGCGTCTTGCGGGTCGCGGCCTACGCGCTCCTCGCGGGGGCCGCGGCGCTCCTCTATCTGCAACGGTTCGAGGCGGCCTTCCTCGTCGCCGCGCTCGGCGGCTCGGCGTGGTTCCTAGACGTGCGAAACGCCCTCATACGCAAACACGATCTGGTGAAAGTCGGCGGGAGAAACTGGCGGCCGCGGCGCGAGGTCGAAGAGGACTTCGAGGAAGACGACGAGGAGTAGCCGCTCAGAGCATGTCGGCGAAGGACAACTGCGCTTCCTCGCGCGAATCCTCTTCCGCCTGTCGGCGCGCGCGCCGCCCCTGCGCGGAGCCGCCGTCGCCGTCGAGCGCGCGGATGACGGCCTTGAGGTTGAAGCGCAGGAGGCGCGGGGTGAGGCGGACGCAGGGGATGCGGCCGTCGCGCGCGAGGCGGCGCACGGTCGACTCGCTCACCTGCAAAACTTCGGCGAGCTGGCGCGACGTGACGAACTCCTCGCGCGCCTCCTCCCTGTTCGGGTGCGCGTCCTTCACTCCTGTTTCCCGTGCGCCCGCTACTTGCGGGCGGGTTCGAGCGAGAGCGCGGCGCGGTAGATGGCCGCGCCTTCGATTTCGACGTCCTGCGAGGCCGTCCCCATCCCGTCGGCCTTCGCCGTCAGACGGTAGCGCGCGCGTTCGGGCGGGAGCCGGAAGGCGAACGACCCCGTCGCGTTCGAGACGCGGCTGTCGAGCTTTTTGAGCGAGCCGTCGGCCTCGACCCGCGACAGCTCGACGCGCGCGCCGTTGAAGCTCCGGCCCGCGGCGCTGAAGACGCTCCCCCTGATGAAGGCTATCGAGCCCTCGTCGACGGGCAGGTAGAGCCCCTCCTTGATGTTGAGGGTCTTGCCCGCGCGAACCTCGACCTGCTCCATCCGCCCCACCTGCAACCCCTGCTTGCGGAACGTCAGCCCGTACGAGCCGGGCTCGACGTCGCGGAAGGCGAACTCGCCCTTCGCGTTGGTCGAAGTCTGCGCGACGTCAGCGTCGCCGCGGCGCACGACGACGCTGACGCCGCCCGCGCTCATCCCCGCCTCGACGCGCACGCGCCCGCTGATCGAGCCCGTCGTCGGCTCCTGCTTCTTCGGCTTCTTCTGCGCCGCGGCCCCCGCCGGGAAGAGCGCCGACGTAGCGAAGAGCGCCGCGAGCGAGGCCAGTAAAATTTTTTTCCGGAGCATCGTCAAGAGGGTCACTCCCAGGGTCGGCCGCGGGCATCAAAGCTTTCGGCGGCCGGGATTATAACACGCCGTTTCCTGTTGGTTGATGCGGCGCGGGCGGCGTGTTGTTGCCCGCCGGAGACGGCGGTCCGGCTCGGGTTCTGGCGCGCCCGCGCGCCGCGACGTATAATCCGACCGCCGGCCACTCCTCAGCCGCGCGCCAAGCGACGCTGATTTATGCCGTCTCCGTCCGGACAGAATAGAAAGGTCTCTGTGCGCGCTTTACTCCCTGCCGTCGCGGCGCTCCTCTGCTTATTCCTGCCCCCGCCCGACTCCGCCACGCGCGCGCAGCCGCCGCAGGCGGCGGCGGCCGCCCAGCGCCCAGCGCCGACGCCCGAGGAGGTCGACGACGAGGACGTTCTGAAGATAGACACTGACCTCGTGCTCGTCGAGGTGACGGTGACGGACGCGGCGGGGCGCGCGGTGAAGGGCCTGCGCCCCGAGGACTTCAAGCTCTTCGAGGACGGCGAGGAGCGCCCCGTCGCCTTCCTCAACGTCGAGCGGCGGGGCGGGGCCGAGCGCCCCGTGGCGGTCGTCTTCGCCGTCGACGTGTCGGGGAGCATGACGCCCGAGGAGATGGCGCGGCTCCAGACGGCGATGCGCGCCTTCTCCGAGAAGCTCTCGAACCGCCCGGCCTCGTTCGCGCTGATGAGCTTCGGCATGAGCGCGCGCGTCGTACAGAACTTCACCAGCGACCCGCGCAAGCTCGACCGCGCGATGGTGCGGCTCGCGCGGGAGACCGAAGGGCTCTCGACCCACGCCTACGACGCCGTGGACGACGCGGTGCGGCTGCTCGCGCGTAACGCGCCGCGCACGCTAGACCGGCGTCTGATGAAGAAGGCCGTGGTCGTCGTCACCGACGGATTCCCCGTCGGCGACACCATCCACCCCTCGACGGTCATCGAGCGCGCCAACCAGGCCGAGGTGAGCGTCTACACCGTCACGCTCCCCTCCTACACGAGGCTGCTCGCCTCGGCCGCGCCCGAGCGCGCGCCGCTCCCCACCCCGCTCGACGTCTCGGGGCTGGTCGAGAAGACTGGCGGCACGAACTTCTACGCCACGGCGAAGGACTACGAGCCGCTCTTCAGGGCGCTCGCCGAGGAGGTGACGTCGACCTACGTGCTCGCCTTCTACCCGCCGGAAGAAAAAAGGCGCGACGGGCGCGCCCACACCGTCCGCGTGGAAGGCCCGCGCGGCCTCTCCGTCCGCCAGAACCGGACGACCTACAAGAGCCGGGATAAGTGAAAGGCCGGGAGCCGTGAATCGTAAATCGTGACGGGATAAGACCAGCTCCTACCCCGTCACGA
>DASVSK010000197.1:0-3186 GCA_036388135.1 Pyrinomonadaceae bacterium
CGGGGACGCGGCCGAAACAAAGGCCGCGTCCCCGCCTCTCCGCGGTTTAACTCTTCCCGCCCGACTTCAGTTTTCGTAGGTGACGGGGACGGCCTGTGAGGTCGGCGGCTCGTCGAGCAGCGAGGTCTCGATCTTGACTTCGGCGGGGCGTCCCGAGAAGAGCCGCGCCACGTTCCCGCGCCCGCTCACGGTGATGACCAGGCGGTCGCCGTCCTGCCTGACCTTCACGCCGCCGTCCCTGACGATGGTCATGCGCCCCGAGGCCGAGCGCTCGAAAAGGCTCTTCTGCCCCGCGCCGACGAGCGCGGAGAAGTCGCCGCGCCCCGGCTTCGCGCCGGGGAACTTCCAGAGGAAGAGGCCGAAGGTGTACTCCCGCCCCTCGTTCAAGACCCTGACGCCAAACATGTACTCGCGCGCGTTCTCCTTTGTCTCGCCCCTGCGCCAACGCCACTCCGGCCGCCGCGGCACCGGGAGCGCGAAGCGCGCCTCGCCGCCCTTAACCGTGGCCGTGTAAGTTTCGCCCGCGCCCGCGCCCTGCGCCTGCCCGAGCGCGGGCGCGGCGGCCGCGTTCCAGAGCAGGGAAGCGCAAAGGATGAAAGTCGCCGTCAGCATGTTCCTCATCTCACCCTCCGTTGTTTCGAGTGACCGCGCGCACGCGTCAGTTAGCCGCCCCGGCTGACTTCGACGCTTTAGCCGGGCCCGCCTTCAGGAGATGTTTTGCCAGCCCGAGCCTGCTCTCGCGGATGCCCTCGACGGCGAGCCCGGCCATCACCTCCGCGCCGGCCGGGACGAAGTGCGTGTTGTCTTCGACGCCCTTCGGGTAGTTGGGGTGCTCGCCCGGCTTGAGTTGTAGGAAGAGCTTCCTCGACTCTTCGGGGCCGTAAGCGACGAGAGCGCGCTCGCTGCTGCGGTGCATGTCGATGAGCGGCGTCCTGTGCCCGGCCGCGACCTCGCGGACGATGTCGGGGTAGACGCCGTGCTGGTCGACGAAGACGCCCTCCTTCGTGAACTTGCGGCGCATGACCGGCGTGAACAGGACGGGCGTGGCCTTCCTCTCGCGCACCTCTCTGACGAACCTGACGAGGTTGGCGCGGTAGTCCTCGGGCGGCGTGTAGCGGTCGGGCTTGTCCTTCGCGCCGTCGTTGTGCCCGAACTGGATGAAGACGTAGTCGCCCTCGCGCAGCGCGTCGAGCAGCCCCTGCCAGAGCTTCTGCTCGATGAAGAGCCGCGTGCTCCTCCCGTTCTTCGCGTGGTTCAACACGCGGACGCGGTCGCCGCGGAAGTGCTTCTGGAGCATCTCGCCCCAGCCCGTCTCGGGGCGCTTCTCGGGCAGCTTCCCGGCCATCGTCGAATCGCCCGCGAGGTGGACGGTGACGGGCTCCTTGCCCGCGGCCGTCACCGCCAGCGCCAGCAGCAGACACAGAACGTAAAAAGTTTTCATGCTCGACCTCGCGCGCGGGTCTTGCCCGTCTTCGGGTTCCAGCCGTCCGCGCCCGCCAGAACCTTCTCGGGCGTGATGTCTTTAACTTCCGACTTCGTCAGCCTCCGCGCCCACGCGACGCGCGCGCCCTGATTAGCGCCCGGCCCCTTGCCGCCGTACTCGGCGTAGCGCGCGGTCTTCTCGCGCTCGGGGAAGTTCCAGTTGTGCCAGCCCTCCGGCCGTACGTTGTCCGACATCTCCGTCTCAAGGAAAGTGACGGCCGAGTGCGCGCGCCAGGGGCGGCCGAGGTAGGTCTTCACCGCGGGCGTCTCGCCCGTCACCTTGCAGCGAGAGAAGACGAAGCCGAAGGGCGCGTTGTCGGGCGTCGAGGCGGCGGTCAGGTAGCCGTCCTTCAGCGCGTGGATGTGGCAACGCTCGAAGAAGGCGGTCGCCGCGCCGAAGATGAAATCGACGTGGCCGGCGATGTAACAGTTCTCGAAGTACTGGCGGCCGCGGTTGATGAAGACCGTGTCCTGCCAGCCGAGGAAGCGGCAGTTGCGGAAGACCACGCGGTCGCCGTCGACGCGCACCGCCAGCGCCTGCCCGACGGGGCCGGCCGAGTTCTCGAACGTGACGTTCTCGGCCGTGAAGTCGTCCGCGTCTATCTGCACGGTGGGCGTGCGGAACGTCCCGATGGGCTTGCCGTCGAGCCCCTTCAGGTTCGCGTTCAGGTCGAAGGTGATGACGGTCCTCGCGGCGTCCTCGCCGACGAACTTGAAGAAGCGCTTCTCGCGCTGGACGTAGACCAGCTCTTTGTAGGTGCCCGGCCTGATGCGGATGACGACCGGGCTGTCGGGCGTCCCGGCGGGCACGGCCATCACGGCCTCCTGCACCGTCCTGTACTTCGCGCTGCCGTCCGCGGCGACGACCAGCTCGACCGGCGCGGCCTCCGCCACGCCCGCCCCGGCCGCGAGGCAGACGAGTGCGGCGAGCGCGAGTCTCGCCGCCTGACTTTTCGGAACAGTTGTGCGCTTCATAGTTGGGAAAGGGGACTCGAACCCTCAGACGCCGCGCCCTTAACGCGGCGGGGGCTGCGGCGAGTTGATGCTGCGCCCGCGCTTCAGGGGCTCGATGGTGACGTTCTCGAAGCTGAACGAGCCGGCGTGGTTGACGACCTCCGTCGCCTCGACGCCGCGGAAGGTGCAGTTCTTGAAACGTATGTCGTCAATCGTCACGCCGGGGAAGCCGACCACCCACATCACGCGCGGGCTGGAGCGGCTCGTCACGTTCTCCAGCACGACGTTGCGCACCACGGGCCTGTGCGGCCCCTGTTCGCCCGCGTAGAGGAGGTCGATGGTCAACACGGCCTCGGCGACTCGGCCGACCTCGACGTCGCGCATGAAGACGTTCTCCAACACGCCGCCGCGCCGCGCGTTCGACTTGAAGCGCAGCGCGCGGTCGAGGTTCGGGCTGTCCATCTTGCAGTCCTCGACGAAGACGTTGCGGACGTCGCCGGAAATCTCGCTCCCGATGACGACGCCGCCGTGGCCGTCCTTCATCGTGCAGTTGCGGACGACGATGTTCTCCGACGGGACGCCGACGCGCCGCCCGTCCTCGTCGCGCCCCGACTTGATGGCGATGCAGTCGTCGCCCGTGTCGAAGACGCAGTCCTCGATGAGCACGTCGCGCGAAGACTCGGGGTCGCAGCCGTCGTTGTTCGGCCCGTGCGTGTTGACGTTGACGCCGCGCACGGTGACGTTCTGCGA
>DASVSK010000198.1:0-1852 GCA_036388135.1 Pyrinomonadaceae bacterium
CCTCGTCCTCGCGCTGATGGGGCTGGAGCTTTGGAAGATAGCGGGGCTCGCACTCCCGATGCTCGTCATCCTCTGCGCGCAGGTCGTGCTGACGGTGGCCTACGCGCTGCTGGTGACGTTCGTGCTGATGGGGCGCGACTACGAGGCGGCGGTGACGGCGAGCGGCCACGTCGGCTTCGGGCTCGGCATCACGGCCAACGCCGTCGCCAACATGGAGGCGCTGACCGAGCGCTTCCGCCCCGCGCCGCGCAGCTTCCTCGTCGTGCCCGTGGTCGGCGCGTTCTTCATCGACTTCTCGAACGCGCTGGTCATCGGCCTCTTCGTCAACCTCTACGCCAACTTCGCCCGCTGAAGGTGAGAATGATGAGACACAAGCTTTTCCGCGTCGTCTGCGCCGCAGGACTTCTCCCCGTCCTGGTGATCGGCGCGTCGGCGCAGGACAGGTTTCAGGCGGCCGCGTCGCCGCGCCTGCAAAAGGTCGTGGACGGCGCGGCGCGCGCGGCGCTCGAACGCTTCGGGGGGAAGGGGCTCGCGGAGAAGAACCTCGCCGTGACGGTGGTAGACCTGACCGACCCTGCGCGCCCCGAGCAGGCGAGCTTCCGCGGCGCGGAGCCCATCTACCCGGCGAGCGTGGTCAAGCTCTTCTACCTCGCGGCGGCGCACCGCTGGCTGGAGGACGGGCGGCTGAAGGAGTCGGAGGAGTTCACGCGGGCCCTGCGCGACATGATAGTCGAGTCGTCGAACGACGCGACGCACTACGTGCTCGACTCTCTGACGGGCGTCTCGAACGGCGCCGAGCTGTCGGCCGTCGAGCTGAAGAAGTGGGCCGAGAGGCGGAACGCCGTCAACCGCCACTTCGCCTCGCTCGGCTACGCGGTCGGCCCCGGCGGCATCAACGTCAACCAGAAGCCCTGGTGCGAGGGGCCTTACGGGCGCGAGCGGCAGTTCCTCGGGCCGAAGTTCGAGAACCGCAACAAGCTCACGACCGACGCCACGGCGCGCCTGCTCGCGGAGGTCGCCGCGGGGCGCGCCGTCACGCCCGAGCGCAGCCGCCGGATGCTCGAATTGCTCAAGCGCGACTTCACGGGCAAGTCGGACGACCCGGAAGACCAGGCGCACGGCTTCACGGGTCTCGCGCTCGAAGCGGGCGCGCGCCTGTGGTCGAAGGCCGGCTGGACGAGC
Organism: Pyrinomonadaceae bacterium; assembly: GCA_036388135.1. GTDB lineage: Bacteria > Acidobacteriota > Blastocatellia > Pyrinomonadales > Pyrinomonadaceae > QHXN01. Next base: position 1,183 of record DASVSK010000198.1, read on the forward strand.
ACGACGCGCCACGACGCCGCCTACGTCGAGCTGCCCGGCGGCCGCCGCCTCGTCATCGTCACCTTCACCACCGACCTCGCCAAAGAGCGCGACGTCATCCCGACCGTCGCGCGCGAAGTGATTAAGGGATTGACGGGTGACAGGTGACGGGTGACGAGCCGGAGGCCGGCCTCGACCCGCCACCCGTCGTTTGTCGTGCGTTACTGCTTTTGAGCGAGGACGAGGCTTTTCGTCCAGCCGATGGGCTCGAAGGGTGCGAAGTGGTGGTGCTCGATGACGCGGAAGAAGCGGCGCGTGTGCTCGTCGACCTCGGCGGGCGGGTGCGCCTTGAAGCGGAACATGACTTCGAGCAGGGGCGTGAGGGGCGACGGCCTGACCGGCACGAAGAAGAGGAGCCCGCCCGGGGCGAGCACGCGCGCCACCTCTTGCAGCCCCTCGCGCAACGGGAGGTATTCGAGCACGCCGCTCGTCATCACGAGGTCGAAGGTCTCGTCGGCGAAGGGGAGCGCGAGCGCGTCGGCCTGCGCGAAGGTGACCTCGCGGCGCGGCGCGGGCCGGAGCTTCTGCGCCGCGCGCCGCGCCGTCTGGAGCGAGCGCGCCGAGAGGTCGATGGAGGTGATGTCGGCCGGGCGGCGGTGCGCGCGGAGAAACGCGAGCGTGAGCAGACCCG
>DASVSK010000199.1:0-2726 GCA_036388135.1 Pyrinomonadaceae bacterium
CGCCCGAGGCCGAACTCGCCCGCGCGCGTGCGCCTGAGCGCGGCGAGGTGCGCGCCCGTGCCGAGGTTTTCGCCGAGCGACTCGGCCAGCGCGCGCACGTAAGTCCCGGCCGAGCAGACGACGCGCGCGCGCAGGTCGCACGTCCCGTCCTCGTTCGGACTGAGGAGACTCCCGCCTCCTTCGGCCGCAATCTCGAATTCGCTCACGCGGACGCGCACCGCCTGGCGCTCGATCTCCTCCCCGCGCCGCGCAAGCTCGTAGAGCTTTTTCCCCCTGACCTTCTTCGCCGAGTACATCGGCGGAACCTGTTCGATCTCCCCGCGCAGGGGCGCGAGCGCCGCCTCAAGGCGTTCGCGCGTGAGGGGCGCGCAGTCGAGCGCGGCCTCGCCCGGGGACGGGCTCTCGCGGCGCTGCCCCGTCAGGTCGCCCGTGTCGGTCGAATAGCCGAGGCGGACGGTCGCCTCGTACTCCTTCTCCGCGCCCGAGAGGAACTGCGCGAGCCGCGTCGCGCGGCCGACGAGCAGGACGAGCACGCCGGTGGCGAACGGGTCGAGCGTGCCCGTATGCCCGACGCGCTTCTCCCGCAGGACGCGACGCGCGCGCGCCACCACGTCGTGCGAAGTCCGGCCCGCCGGCTTGTCGATGATGATGATGCCGTCCATCTTCAGAATTTTTGATTCGAGATTTTAGATTTTTGATTTATGAGCACGTGCCATCTTAAAGCAAGTCGCGCGGGTCGTCAGGTCACGTGCCACCCGTTTGCCGACCCGGAGGCGGGCGGGTAGAGTATTCGTCGAGATGCAGAACCGCCGGAAATACAGGCCGCGGCCGTCGAAGTCGGAGAGGCAGATCAACGCCGACGTCGAAGAGGAGAAGAGGAAGGCGCGCCCCGTGCGCCCGGTCGACGCCGAGAAAGCGCGCGAGCGGACGCTGCAAAGGGCCGTCAAACTCCTCGCCGCCAAGCCGCGGTCGGTCGAGGAGCTGCGCGAGCGCCTGCTCGAAAAGGAGTGGGCCGACGAGGCCGCGGTCGATTACGCGCTCGCTAAACTTAAGGAGTACGGCTACCTCGACGACGAGCGCTTCGCCTTCGGCTTCGCGTCTTACCGCGTGAAGCAGAAGCCGGTCGGCCGCCAGCGCCTCGCGCGCGACCTCCAGACTAAAAAAATCTCGAAGGAGACGGCCGACGCCGCGCTCGAACTCGTCTACCAGGAGACGCCCGAGGAAGAGCTCATCGCACAGGCCATCGCCAAGCGCGTGCGCCTGCGCGGCCGCCCCACGACGCGGCAGGAGACCAAGAGCCTCTACGACCACCTGCTCCGCCTCGGCTTCTCCTATGACCTTATCATCCGCAAGGTGCGCGAAGCCTCCGACGCCCCCGCGGAAGACGAAGGCGACGCTTAAAATCCCCGCGCTTCCGCCTGTTTCGCCCGCCCCGACGCCGCATGCTAAACTTTCTAACAAGGAGATTCAGTCAAGTATCGGCACGCCGCCTCGGAGTCAGTCTCTACTGGCTGCTGGCTACTGTCTACTGACTACTTTTTTTTATGCTGACAGGTAACGAAATCCGCGAAAAGTTTCTGGCCTACTTTGAGAAGCGGGGGCACCGGCGCGTCGCTTCGAGCCCGCTGCTGCCCTCCAACGACCCGACGCTCCTGTTCGCCAACGCCGGGATGAACCAGTTCAAGGACGTCTTCCTCGGCGCGGAGCGGCGCGACTACACGCGCGCCGCCTCGTCGCAGAAGTGCCTGCGCGCGGGCGGCAAGCACAACGACCTCGACGAGGTCGGCAAGACCGCGCGCCACCACACCTTCTTCGAGATGCTCGGCAACTTCTCCTTCGGCGACTACTTCAAGGAGGACGCCATCCGCTTCGCCTGGGACTTCCTCGTGGGCGAGCTGAAGCTCGACCCGGCGCGGCTCTGGTTCACAGTCTTCGCGGGCGACGAGGAGGTGCCGGCCGACGAGGAGGCCGTCGCGCTGTGGCAGAAGGTCGGCGCGCGCCCCGAACGCATACTCCGCTTCGGCCGCAAGGACAACTTCTGGCAGATGGCAGAGACCGGCCCGTGCGGGCCGAACTCCGAGATCAACTACTACCTCGGCGAGCACCCCGAAGACCCCGAGTTCAACCGCCCCGAGTTCGTCAACGGCCCCGGCGACACGACGATGGAGATTTGGAACCTCGTCTTCATGCAGTACAACCGCGTCGAGGCGGGCCCCGGCCGCTACGCGCTCGAACCGCTGCCCGCGCCCTCGGTCGACACCGGCGCTGGGCTCGAACGGCTCGCCGTCGTCATGCAGGGCGTGCAGACGAACTACGACACCGACCTCGTCAAAGACATCGTCGAGTTCACCGCGAAGCTGGCCGACCGCCACTACGAGCCCGACACGCAGGAGGGCTTCGCCATGCGCGTCATCGCCGACCACGCGCGCGCGACCGCCTTCTCCATCGCCGACGGCATCCTCCCGAGCAACGAGGGGCGCAACTACGTCCTCCGCAAGATCATGCGCCGCGCCATCTACCACGGCCGCAACGCCCTCGGCTTCGAGGAGAACTTCTTCCACAAGGTCACCGACTTCGTCGTCGACCGGATGAAGGACGCCTACCCCGAGCTTGAGACCTCGCGCGAGTTCATCGAGCGCATGGTCAGGCTCGAAGAGGAGCGCTTCGGCTCGACGCTCACCGTCGGGCTCCAGAAACTCGAATCCCTCTTCGCCTCGACGCCCGAG
>DASVSK010000200.1:0-1660 GCA_036388135.1 Pyrinomonadaceae bacterium
CGCGGCGACCTCCCCGGCGTCAACGATTCGGGAGCCGCGCCGAGCGCCACGCGCGACCGGCGCGGCTTCCGCCGTCTAACTTCACGCCGCCCCTGCCGTCGGCCTCGCCACCGACCCGCGGAGCCCTGACGAACGCCGAACCGGCCCAAACCCCGGAAGGAAGCGCCGAACCGTGAGCACAAACCAGCACCCCGGCCTCGGCCGGAGGAGACGCACGACGCCCGGTCACCTCTTTCTCGCCTTCGCCTCCGCCCTCTGCGTCGCCGCCGCCGTCTACGCCGACACGGCCTCCAAAACTTTTTCCGCGCGGGCCGAGGGCGCGGCGCGGCGCGGCGTCGACCGCGCCGCGGCGGACGCGCTGGCGGCGCACGCGCGCGCCGCGCTCACGCGCATGCCGCCGGAGTCGCGGCTCGACACGGTCGAGGACGCGCGCCTGCGCCGCGCGGCGCAGGCGTGCTACCGCGCCGTCGCGGAGCTGGCCGACAACCGCGACGCGGAGGCGGCCGCCGCGCTCTACGCGAGGTTCACGCGCGCCTACGCGACCTTCGAGGCGGAGGCGTCGCGCCGCGGCCACGCGACCTGCGCGCTCAACTGCAAAGCCTACGACGAAGCCGCGTGTTTGAAGGACTGCAAGAGGTCGAACAGAAGGCTCTGCGGCTGCAAGCTCGTCACCTTCGGCTGTGTCGTCGCCGAGTGCCTCTACTGAGTCGCGCCGCCGCCGCGAGAGCCGCGCCGGGAGCGCCGACGACGAAGGCGCGGCTTTCCGCAAGTCGGCGCAGAAAAAAAGCCCCGGGGAGGCGCGCGACACGCCTCCCCGGGGCTTCGACTCAACTGATTTTAACCGCGCGCCGGGGCTACTTCCTCCAGACGGCGGCGTAGCGGACTTCGGAGCCTTCCACGTAACCCGTCACGGCGCGGGTCAGCATCCCGCCCTTCAGCGACGACTCCCACTCCTGCTGATACTGGCCGCCGCTCAGGTCGTGTCGCGCCTTGAAGCTGCCCTTCGTCGAAGAGTTCCAGATGGCCGTGAAGCGCGGCTGCCCCTGGTGCTCGTAGGCGTTGAGGTAGGCGAGCTGGCGACCCTTCTGCTTGTTCTCGTCCGAGAGCTGCTGGTATTCGGCGGGCGTCAGGAACGACCGCGCCTCCGAGCTGCCCGTGTCGGCCGCCTCGTAGAGCGCCGTGTAGAAGCGTTCGCCGCCGAGCGAGACGACCGAGATGTTCTTCGGCTTCCAGGGGCCGGCCGTCAGCGCGTCGAACTTCTTCTGGTGTTCGGCCGCCGGGACGCCGTGGTAGGCCGCGACCGCCGCGCCGCCGTCCTTCGCAAAGACCGCCGCGTAGAGGACGCGTCCGCCCGCCGGGTAGCTGTCCACCTGCACGAGCCTGTAGCCCTGCGCCTTGCGCTTGTCGTACTCGGCCTGGTACTGCGAGCCGTCGAGGTTGTGAGAGGCCGACCAGCGCGCGCCGCGCTCGGGGCGGAAGACGACGTTGAAGAAGAGCCTGCCCTTCGAGCCGAAGCCGTCGACCCACTCGACGCGGTAGCCGGCGTCTACGGCCTGGTCGACCAGACACTGGTAGTCGCGCTCGGCGACGCCGTGGAAGGCGGCCTCCGCCGCGCCCGACTTTATGTTGCCGGGCACGTCGCGCGCCTCGTAGGACGAGC
>DASVSK010000201.1:0-2370 GCA_036388135.1 Pyrinomonadaceae bacterium
GAAGTACCGCCTGCTCGCCGTCAACGGCATGACGGGGCCGGCCGCCGAGGAGAAGAGGGACTACACGGAGACGGGCGGCGCGAGCTCGACCGGCGAGTTCGTCTCCGTCCTCAAGGCGCTCTTCGAGGAGGCGAGCAAGACGGAGTTCAGGCCGCTCGACACCGACACGCTGCGCGGGCGGCGCGCGCTCGTCTACACCTACGAAATCAAGAAGCCGGACTCGAAGTGGCTGCTCGACGCGGGCGACTCGTCGGTCATCGCCGCGCACCGCGGGAAGGTATGGGTCGACCGCGAGCGCGCGCGCGTGCTCCGCGTCGAGACCGAGTCGTACGGCGTGCCCGCGTCGTTCCCCATCAGCGCCGCCACGCTCGCCATCGACTACGACTGGGTGACCATCCAGGGCCAGGGCGAATACCTGCTGCCCGCGCGCTCGGTCGTCGTCATGACGCGCCTCTCGCGCGGCGAGACCTTCCAGTTCCGCAACGAGATCAACTTCCGCAACTATCAGAAGTACGGCACCGAGCTGAAAATCCTCGACGACGACATCCTCGACGAAGAGGTGCCGGCCGAGCCCACGCCGCCGCAGCCGCCCGGGAAGAAGCCCTGAGCTTTTGAGTCATGAGGCGGTAAAGGCCGCGGCCGGGAGGTGTCACGTTCAGCACACCCTTCCGGCCGCGGCCTTTCTGCGTCCCGTCGGCCGCGACGGCTTTAAAGCCTGCGCCGCCCGGCGCGGGCCTGGCGCTCGGGTCGATGCCGCGGTCGGCGACGGCGAAGAGGTCTTTGCCCCCGACCGCGGCCGGTTCGGGTTATCATCGCGGCGTGGCCGACGCGACGCAGACGGACGGGCTCGGGCGCGCGGGGCTCTACGAGCGCCTCGTCGGCGACGACTGGGGCGAGCTGGATGAGCCCGTGCGAAGGTTCCACACGTACGACGGCGAGCTGCGCGGCGCGGGCACGTTCGCGGTGCGGCGCGGGGCGGGGCGCGCGGCGCGTCTCGTCGCGCGGCTGCTCGGGCTCCCCGAAGGCGGCGAGGCCGTGCCGCTCCTGCTCTCCGTCGAGCGGCAGGCCGGCGGCGGCGAGCGATGGCGTCGGAGTTTCGCCGGCAAAGATTTCATCACGGAGCAGGGCGAGCACGCGGGGCGGCTGATGGCCGAGCGCGCGGGGCCTTTCGAGCTGCTCTACCGGCTCGACGCCGAGGGCGGCGCGCTCGCCTACACGCAGGTGGGCGCGGCGCTGCGCGCGGGACGCGTCCGGTTGCGACTCCCGCGGCGGCTCGCCCCGCGCGTCGGGGCTCGGGAGCGCGCCGCCGAGGGCGGGGAGTGCGTCCACGTCTGCGTGCGCGTCACGTCGCCGCTCGTCGGGCTCGTCATCGAGTACGAGGGGCGCGTCAGGACGGAGGGGGAGGCGGGTTGATAACGGCGCTGTGGCTGCTGACGATTCAGGGGGCGATTGGGGCCTTCGACACCATCTATTACCACGAGTGGCGCGCACGCCTGCCCGCGCTGCCCGGGGCGCGGCCGGAGTTGCGGCTGCACGCGGCGCGCGCGCTCATCTACGCCGTCCTGTTCGCGGCGCTCGCGCGCTTCGAGTGGCGCGGCGCGTGGGCGTACGTTCTCGCGGCGCTGCTCGCGGCCGAGGTATTGATCACGCTCCGCGACTTCGTCGTCGAGGACGGCGTGCGCGCGCCGCTCGGCGGCGTCTTCGCGGGAGAGCGCGTCACGCACGCGGTGATGGCAATCATCTACGGCGCGATGCTCGCGCACCTGCTCCCGGCGCTCGACGCGTGGCGTCAGGCCCCGACCGCGCTCGCGCCGCACGCGGAGCCCGTGCCGTCGGAGTTGACTTGGCTGCTGACTCTGATGGCCGTGGGGGTCGCCGCCTCGGGCGCGCGCGACGCGTACGCGGCGGCGGGACTCCCGAAGGGCGGGTGGCCCTGGGCGAAGGGGGTGGGGAGTTGATAGCACGCCGCAGGTTTCACCGCGCGGTCTTCTGCGCGGCGGGCGCGTACAACGTCGCGTGGGGGCTCTACTCGGCGCTCGACCCGCAGTGGCTCTTCCGCTTCTCGGGTCTGCCGCCGCAGAACCACCCGCAGATATTCGCGTGCCTCGGCATGGTCGTCGGGCTCTACGGCGTCGTCTACTTCGAGGTGGCGCGCGCGCCCGAGCGCGGCTGGCTGCTCGCGGCCGTCGGGCTCGCGGGCAAGGTTCTCGGCCCCGTCGGGCTCGCGCAGCTCATCTGGAGCGGCGCGTGGCCGCCCTCGACCGTCGTCCTCTGCCTCACCAACGACCTCGTCTGGTGGCTCCCCTTCTCGCTCTACCTCTCCGACGCCTGGCCCGAGTTCGTGAAGGGGCTGAGGGCGGAAGGGTGGGG
>DASVSK010000202.1:0-6349 GCA_036388135.1 Pyrinomonadaceae bacterium
GTCAGACTCGCGCCCCACGCCTTTTACATCGCGGCGTACGTCGGAAGCGCTAGCCACAGGGACGCGTGGAGACGCGGCCGGAAACAATGTGGCCCGAAACAGCATTCTGTTTTAGCCGCGCCGCCGCGTCCCCGCGGCTAACCCCTCCTGACGCCGTCGGCCGTCAGCCCGGAACGACCAGCTTCGACGGGGGCAGGATCGCGCGCTTCCCGCGGTGCTGCCAGCAGCGGTCGGGGCCGCGGACGCGGCGCTGGCACGGCGTCCCCTTCTTCGTCCGCGCGCCGCAGACGTAGACGACCTCTTCGGGCTCGGTCGGCCGCTCGTTCGCCGTCCCGTCCGGCCCGTAAGCGGGTGCCGGCTTCGCACCCTCGGGCGCGCCCACGCCGCCCGCCCCTTCCGTACGGCGCGGCGCGTCCGCCGGGGCCGCGAGCGGCGCAAGCCCCGCCGCCCCGCGCTCAAGGACGAGGGGCGGGGGCGGCGGCCTCAAAAGGCGGCCGAGCAGGAAGCCCGGCCCGAAGAGCGCGCACGCCAGCACCACGGCCCCGCTCAAACGCGCCCGCCGGAGACGCCGCCCGCACCCGTGGCAGAAGCGCCGGCTCGTCCACACGCGCCAGCGGGCGCGCACGACCCGCTCGCCGCACTCGCAGCAGAAGTTCGGCCTGTACAAAGTTTTAGCATCCCCTTCACGCTAGAGGACGCCGCGGTCGTCGGCGTCGCTACGGAGACACTCAGGAGGGAGCGTGGCGGCGAACCCCGTGAGTCGAGTTCATTCGGACGGCGCGGATTATACGCCCACACCCTCCCGCGGGGAAAGATTTTTGAAGCCGCGCCCACCCGTAGACTTGAGAGCCGGGCCGCCGGCCGACGACCGCCGGGACGTAGCCACGCGGCCGGGTTAAAGAGCCCGCCGCTTCGTTTCACGCGCAAGCGCGCGTTGCACGCGTGGCACGCGCGTGATATATTATGTCGTACCCGCCGGAACCCGCCGCGCCCTGTTGAGCCCGGCGGCCGGCTCCGGCGTGCGGCCGTGCGAGCGATGCGTCTGAAACTCTACTGCAACCGCTACGGACACTTTAAGGACGCGCTCGTCTGCTCGGTCAACTGCGTCTACCGCACGCGCTGCAACGACTTCGCACTCTTCTACGACGAGCACCGGCCGGAAGTGGACGCGCTCGTCTCCGACTACTACGAATCGCGCCGCGGGCAGCAGGGGGGGCAAAGACCCGAAGCGGCGGCGACGACAGCTTCGACGCTCGCGCACGTCCGGCCGGTCGCACGGCCCGAGGAGCTGCGCAAGCTTATACGCCTGGAGGTTTTAAGAGAGATGGCCGAGGCCCTTTACATCTGGATCGACAAGGAAGACCGCGCCGAGCTGCTGGAGACGACCGAAGTCCTGCGCCGCGCCGAGCGCGGGCAGAAGGCGAAGAACATCTACCGCGTCTCGCAGGAGATGGAGCTGCGCTTCCAGCTCGTGCCGCGCAAGCGCATCGACAAGGCCAAGCGCGTCGCCGCGGTCGAGGCCGAGCGCGCCGAGGGGCGTCGCACGCGCCGCACGCCCGCCGCACGCCCCTCGGCACCCGCGCCCGTCCCCTTCCCCGCTCCCGTCGTCGCCAACGAAGACCCGGAGCGCGAAGCGCCCGCCCCGCGCCGCGCACGCGCTCGCGCCGGCAGGTGAACTTCAATAAAGGCGAAAGGCGAAGGGCGAAGGACGAAAATTAAGACTTCCGGACAGTTAGTCTTTCAACGTCGGCCGATGACGAAAGACACGCCGTATCGCATCTCTTAACTTTCGCCCTTCGCCCTTCGCCTCCCACCTGGCAACCCGCCGCGCGGCGGCAGCACCCAAAAGTCCGACGCCGAAAGGGGTCGGCAGCGGGCGCGGCCGCCGGTCGCGGTCTTTTCATTTTACGGCTCGGGCGGGGCGGCCTTACGAACGCGCGCGGCGCTTGCGCGGGCGCGCGGCGCGACGGCATACTGGAACCGCACCGAGCGTTTTCGAGCGATGACCTTTTCCACCATCTTCCGCGACAACTTCCGACCAACCGCCTGCGCCCTCGTCGCCCTGCTCTGCCTCTCGGCGGGCGCGCGCGCGCAGGCGCAGGACGAGCCGGTCGAGACCGTCAACACGAACCTCGTCATCCTCAACGTGGGCGTCGCCGACCGCAAAGGTCAGGCCGTCACCAACCTCACGCGGGGCGACTTCGCGGTCTACGAGGACGGCGTCAAGCAGTCGCTCGTCAGCTTCGAGCCGGCCGCCGCGCCCTTCAGCCTCGTCCTGCTCCTCGACATGTCGGGCTCGACGATTAACTTCCGACCCACGCTCAAGCAGTCGGCGCTGCGCTTCATCGACGCCCTGGGGCCCGAAGACCGCGTCCAGGTCGTCGCCTTTAACGATAAGGTTCAGACGCTCCAGCACTTCACCTCCGACCGCCGCAAGATCGCCTTCGCCATCGACGAGGCGAAGGGCCGGGGGCCCACGAGCCTCTACAAGGCTCTGCGCTACTCGCTGGCCGAGCTGGAGAAGGAGGGCAAGCGGCGCAAGGCCGTCGTCGTCCTCACCGACGGGCTCGACACGGAAGAGCGCGGGCTCGACGGCCGGACGTCAGCGCAGGCCAAGACCGGCGAAGAGGCCGTCGCCGCCATCAAGCCCGACCAGAGCGCGGCGTTGCGCGCGGTGCTCGACTCGGCCGACAGACAGGGCGTGACGATCTACCCGCTCGCGCTCCCTTCGGCCGACCCCAGGACGCTGCTCCCGCTCACGCCGCAACAGTCGGCCATCTACGCCTCGGCGCGGGCGCGCATGCAATCCCTCGCCGACCGCACCGGCGGCCGCCTCCACGAGATACGCCGCCTCGAAGACATGGGGCGGCTCTACGCCGAGGTCGCCGCCGAGATGCGCACCCTCTACAGCCTCGCCTACCAGTCCACCGGCACCCGCGCCCGCGACGGCAAATGGCGCGCCATCAGCGTCGAAGTCACCCGCGCCGACGCCATCGCGCGCTCCCGCCCCGGCTACTACGCGCGCTGAAAACGACCGGGATTTACACCCGGATTCCAGCACCTACGCCCGCTTGACACACCCCCGCCCGGCCCTTATATTCGTCACATCTCTTCACCAAGAGAAACCCGAGCACCCGTAGCTCAGTTGGATAGAGCGTCTGACTACGAATCAGAAGGTCGCATGTTCGAGTCATGCCGGGTGCATTAATCAAGTCAATAGACCTCTTGCAAAAGTGATTAGCCACGGCTGAGTTCAAAGTTGTACAGCCCGGCGATCAAGTTGAAGCGTAGCGAGAACCGTCGCCTCCGGTTGCGATAACGCTCCGCCAGGATGCGGAAGACTTTCAAACTGCGGATGACGTGCTCGACCACCACTCGGCGGCTCGCCAACTCCCGGTTGCTGCGCCTCTGCTCGTCGCTCAGTTCCCCCTTGCGCGGCTTCTTGTGCGGCGTCCTGCCCTTTGCATGCAGCTTTGAGAGCCCCTGGTAGCCGCCGTCGGCGAGCAGTTCGAGGCTCTCGTGCAACTCGATCTTGCTCTGCTTGTAGAGCGCGAAGTCGCGCGTCGGGCCGCGCCCATGCGCCGTGCAGATCACCTGCCTGCTCGCGCCGCCTACGACCACCTGTGACTTCAGGGTGTGCCGCTTCTTCTTCCCGCTGTAGTAAGACTCCTGCTTTTTTTCGGCCGCTCGACGCGAGTCTCGGCCACGTCCACGACGATGAACTCGATCTCGTGGTCGGCGGGCTGCAACACCTTCTTGCCCGGCAGCTTGAAGGCCCGGCTCTTTGTCAAAATGTCTTCCACCCGCCGGATGATGCGCCAGACGCTCGACTCGTGGAGTCCCCAACTCGTGGCGAGATGGAAGAAGGTGCGATACTCGCGCCAGTATTCGAGCGTCATCAGCACCTGGTCCTCTACGGGGAGCTTCGGCGGCCGTCCCGAGACCCGGCGCTTTCTGCTCAGGTGGTCGGAGACGACTTCGACCATCCGGCGGAACGTCTCCGGCTGCACCCCGCAGTAGCGCTTGAACTCGGCCGGCGGTAAGTCTTTCACTTGTTCGTAGCTCATCAGTGTTCTTCCTGCCGAGCTACGTTGTCGCATCAGTCAACCGACTTTTGCAAGAGGTCTAATAAGTTAAGGGCAGCCGCGTGGCTGCCCTTTCTTCTTTTGTGTGCCTATAGTGTGTCAGGACTTCGGCTAACAATAGAATTGTTGGCAGCATTACTTTTTGGGCTTTTTGATATTGACGACATCTCCTAGTGAAAGCCGGCAACAGGAGGTCGCCCGGTGAGAGGGCGCAGCTATTCATAGAAAAACTAAGGCGGCCCAAAGTCACTAAGCCGCGTGCCGTCAAGACTCCCTCCGGCGCGATCGCGGCCTACTTCCAGAAGCATCTAACGAACGCGGAGGTCGAGGCCGTTATCGCCGCAATGCAGGAGAGCGGTTTCATTTCAGTGGCGGGTAGCAAGGTGTCTTATACCGGCGAGGGCTAACAAGCGCATGCACGCGACCCACGACACGGCGGCTGTCATGTAAAGCATCGGGGCCGGCGGGCGTGTGATGCGGGGCGTTATGACGGCCGTCAGGCCGGAGGGCTGATCGGGGGCATGACCATGGAGATCGGGTTCGCTTTGCTGGCGCAGCGGCCGACGGAGATTCCAAGAATCGCACGCTGGTGGTGTGACGAGTGGGGCTTGCCTGAACGCCACTCGACGTTTTCCCAGTACGTGCGCGAACTTGAAGGGCTGGCCCTCGACGCGCTACCGGCACACCTGATCGCGGAGAGCGCCGGCCGTGCGATTGGCGTGGCGACCTTGAAGGTGAAGGTCGGACATGGCGTGATCCCAGGGCACTCGCATTGGCTGAGCGGCGTGTTCGTTGAGCCGTCACATCGGCGCAACGGGGTGGCGGCCGCGCTGTGCGAAGAGATTATGGAGGTGGCACGAAGACGGGGTGTCACTCGGCTGTACCTGCAAACCGAACATCTCGACGGCGGGCTTTACGCGCGGCTCGGCTGGGTGCCCGTGCAACGGCACCGCGAGGGGGGACTCGACCAGTTGATCATGGTCAGAGACCCGGAGATGCGGCGGGGCGCGGGGGGGACATAACAGGGCGATGAAGCGGGCCGGCTCCGCCCGCCGCTTATCGCCGGGGCGTTGGGCATTTTGGTTTATGGAGGTGATGTCATTCATGAGGAATAGAATTATTATTCGGTAGTCGCCCTCTTCGGAACCACTTTGTCCCGAGGGCCCATTCTTTTACAGAGGATTTCATTGCCGATGCCACCATCAAGCTCAGACGGTTATCAAGTTCTACGAATCAATCCCCGGAAGGGGGTCGGACTTTTTGCGACGCGGAAGTTCAACGTGGGGGAGAGCATTTATCGGCTCGATTACTGGTCGCATGAGCAGATGCCGATGCACGCCACGAATCATTCCTGTGACCCGAACGCCAGATTCGACGAAGGGGGGATGCTGGTTGCGGTGCGGGAGATCGAGCCGGGCGAAGAGATTACATACGATTATGTGGCGCATCCGCTTCCGGCCTCGCCCTGGAATTTCCGTTGTGACTGTGAGGCGGAGGGGTGCGTGGGGTGGATAGATGTCGGGGCGGGGAAAGGAGTGGACGACTCGTTGCCGTGAAGGGCGTCGGCCTGATGCTGTTGAAGGACGTCCCACGAATTCGGCACCCGTCGGTTAACCCCCTCCTCCACCTCGCGCCGCCCCTTCCACCGCCGGCACTCCCGGGTACTCGCGCCTCCGCGGTGGACAGATACCAACGCGACCTTCGTGCGGTGAGTTAATAAAACTTTTCGCGCGGGTGATCCACTTTAGCGTCTCTTGCCGCGTTACGGGTTGAGGCGGCAATCGGGCCGGCCCGCACACTCATACGAGGGACTTGCAGGAGGTCGTCATGCGATTCATTCATAGATTCATACCCGTGCTGGCGCTTTTATTCACCCTCGCGGCCACGTCAAACGCCCAGTCCGCGCGCCGCACGGTCATCCTTATCCCGTTCGACTTCGTCGCGGGCGGGGAGGCTCTCCCCGCCGGCACCTACAGCGTCGAGCCCGTCAAGCGGGACTCATACACGGCCTGGGAGATTCGCAGCACGACGGGTCGTGCGGGCTCCGTCGTCATGACCTCCGCGCTCGGGGGCAGAGCGGCGGCGGGGGCCGACGCCCGCCTCGTCTTCCGGAAGTACGCGCAGGCTTACGTCCTCGCGCAGGTCTGGCCTTCGGGTGAAGGGGCCGGGCGCGAGGTGGTTCAGTCGCGCCGCGGCCGCGCCGCGGCAGAGGCCGCGGGCGGTAAGCACGTGAAGCCCGAGGCCGTCACCGTCGCGGCGCTCGC
>DASVSK010000203.1:0-1522 GCA_036388135.1 Pyrinomonadaceae bacterium
TTGGGGGTTTCGAGCGGCTGGCTCTCAAGCGCCACCTTGATCTCGAAGACGAAGACCGACTGGTCGCTCGCGCGCCGGTACTCCTGCGCGAGCCCCTGCGCGTCCGCGTTCTGGCTGTAGTTGAACTCGGTCGTGCGCTCGCGCCCGCCGCGGCGCACCGTCAGGCGCGTCTGCCCCTGGCTCGGGTAGTTGCGCTCGCCCTGGTAGTTGGCCTGCGATTCGAGGAAGCCGAGCGCCTCCCAGCGCGCCCGTATGCGCGCGAGGGCGGCCGGCGACAGCTCGAAGGGCTCCGTGAGCTGCTCGGTGTCCATGCGGCGCTCGAAGCGTATGTGGCCGCGCCCGGCGTCGTCGTGCTCGATGTGGACGAAGTAGACGAGGAAGTCCGGCTGGCGGAACTCGTAGACGTAGAGCGCGGCGTTCGGGTCTTCCTTCGGCTTCGCGGGGACGCCGGCCCGCACCGACGCGGGGACGTCGTCCGACGCCTTCCCTTCCTCGCCCGGCCGCGTCGAGACCTTCTGCGGCTCTCTCTGCTCGACCGTCGGCGAGGGGCGCGGCGTCGCCTTGCGCTGCGGGGAACTCTGCCCCAACACGGCGAGGGCCGCGCCCGTCAGGAAGACGAGCACGGCCGGCGCGAGCACGGACAGCTTCCGCCCCCCGCTCACTCGAACCTCACGGAGACGAGGCGCGAGATGCCCGCCTCCTCCATCGTCACGCCGTAGAGGGCGCGCGCCATCTCCATCGTCCGCTTGTTGTGCGTGATGACGAGGAACTGCGTGTCGGTCGCCATCTCCTTGATCTTCGTGGTGAAGCGGCTGACGTTGGCCTCGTCGAGCGGCGCGTCCACCTCGTCGAGCAGGCAGAAGGGCGAGGGCCGGTAGCGGAAGATGGCGAGGACGAGCGCCAGCGCCGCCATCGCCTTCTCGCCGCCCGAGAGCAGCAGGACGTTCTGGAGCCGCTTGCCCGGCGGCTGGGCCACGATGTCGATGCCGCTCTCAAGGACGTCGTCCGAGTCGAGCATGCTCATCTCGCCGCGGCCGCCGCCGAAGAGCTCGACGAAGAACTGGCCGAAGTTGCGGTTGACCTCCTCGAAGGCGTGGCGGAAGCGCTCGCGCGAGCGGCGCTTGATCTCCCTCAGCGCCTCCTCGGTCGAGCTGATGCCGCCCGTGATGTCCAGCCGCTGCGCGGTGAGGAAGGTCAGGCGCTCCTCGTTCTCGGACAGCTCTTCGAGCGCCATCATGTTGACCGCGCCGAAACTCTCGACCCTCGCGCGCAGCTCTTCGAGGTGGGCGCGCGACGCTTCGAGGTCGAAGTCCTCCTCGGCCGGGTGCTGCGCCGCGACCTCTTCGAGCGTCTGGTTCAGCTCGCTCACGCACGACTCGCGCACGTAGCCCAGGCGCGCGGCCGTCTCCGCCCGCTGCACTTCGAGCGCCGCGCGCGCGTCGCGCGCGGCGGACGCCCGCTGGTGCAGCTCCGTCAGCTCCATCGAGAGGGCGTCGGCGCGCTCGCGCGCCTCCGCGAGACG
>DASVSK010000204.1:0-15089 GCA_036388135.1 Pyrinomonadaceae bacterium
CGGCGTCCGAGGAATGAATTGGGGCGGCGTGTATTCCCCGCTGCATGCTTCCGGAACGAAATCATCGGCTTTCTTCCCCCTTGGCTCGGCCGGGTGCAATGTGAGTGCCGCTAAGGGGGGCGTAACCGCGGCGTGATAAAAACTCAACCGGGCAAAAATAAAGAGGCGGCGACCGAACGGCGCCGCCTCTCTTCTTCTCCTATGGCTCGGCGGACGTTGTGTAGGTGGCCGGCCCATTGAAACTGACGACCTGGCGGGTGGAGCCGTTCGGCAAGACTTCGGTCGTAAGTGTTCCGGTGACGCGGAAAATGAGAAGAGGCCGGCTTTCGCCGGCCTCTTCCCGTTTCTGCCTACGGCTCGGTGGACTGTGTGGATTAGCCTCTC
Organism: Pyrinomonadaceae bacterium; assembly: GCA_036388135.1. Classification (GTDB taxonomy): domain Bacteria; phylum Acidobacteriota; class Blastocatellia; order Pyrinomonadales; family Pyrinomonadaceae; genus QHXN01. The sequence continues at coordinate 385 of DASVSK010000204.1, forward strand.
TGAACCTCGTCTGCCTGCGGAGCGTTCGGCGCTCCGTAAACTTTCGCTTCAGGGATTGACAGCCATAGGCGTGTGCAACGTGTGCGTGGTGCTAATCCCTGTTCAGGAGACTCCAGCCACCTCACTGTGATTTGAATTCATATATTTTCGGATCACCTCCTTTCCAGTGTTGAGGCGATGATAGACGACGCCCGCGAAGCGCGTCAACGATTATTTTCGGAGGCCGCTTTCGGGCCCCGCGCGTAGGCCGCACGGCCGCCGACGTAGACCGCGTGCGCGTGCTCGACGCCGAAGAAGTAGGCCAACTCGCGGTAGTCCGCGCAGTCGTGGACGACGAAGTCGGCGCGCTTGCCGGCTTCGAGCGTGCCCACTTTATCGCCACGGTTCAGGCTGTAGGCGGCGTTGACGGTCGCGGCCGAGAGCCCCTCGGCCGGCGTCATCTTCATGTGCGTCGAGGCGAGCGAGAGGATCATCGTCATCGAGGGCGTCGGCGAGGAGCCGGGGTTGAAGTCCGTGGCGAGGACGACGGCGAGCCCGGCCTCTATCATCGCGCGCGCCGCGGGGTAGCGCGCCGAGCCGAGCGCGTAGACCGAGCCGGGCAGCAGCACCGGCTGCACGCCCGCGGCCTTGAGCGCGGCGACGCCCGCGGCGTCGGTGTGTTCGAGGTGGTCGGCGGTCTTCGCGCCCAACTCGGCCGCGAGCATCGCCCCGCCCCCGCGCGTGAGCTGGTCGGCGTGGACGCGCAAGGACAGGCCGTGGGAGCGTGCCGCATCCAGCACGCGCCGCGACTCCTCGACCGTGAAGACGCGCTCCTCGCAGAAGACGTCGCAGAACTCCGCGAGCCCCTCGGCCGCGACGCGCGGGAGCATCTCTTCGACGACGAGCCGGACGTACTCCCCGCGCCGGCCGCGGTACTCGTCCGGGACCTCGTGCGCGCCGAGGAAGGTTGGGGCGTAGGAGAGCCGGCCTTCCTCGTTCAGGCGGCGCACGACGCGCAGCATCTTCAGCTCGTCCTCCAGGGAGAGACCGTAGCCCGACTTCGCCTCGGCGGTCGTCGTGCCCGTGCGCAGGAACCACTCCTCGCGCCTGAGCGCCGCGGCGAATAACTCGTCCTGGCCGGCGGCGCGTGTCCGCCGCACGGTCGAGCGAATCCCTCCGCCCGCCGCGGCGATCTCCTGGTAGCTCCGCCCCTCGGCGCGCATCTCGAACTCGTCGGCGCGGTCGCCCGCGAAGACCGGGTGCGCGTGCGCGTCGACGAAGCCCGGCGCGATGACGCGCCCGCACGCGTCTAACACCTCGCACGCGCCGTCAATCAGCGGCTCTATCTCGGCGCGCGTCCCCGTCCTCTCAATCAGCCCGTCGCGGACGAGCATCGCGCCGCCCTCGACGATGGAAAGCTCGCGCAGCTCCGTCCCGGCGCGCGGGCGGCGCGGGCCCGCGAGCGTGACGAGCTGCGAGCAGTTGACGACGGCCAGCGTTTCGCTCATGAGTTAAGACCCGCGGCGGCTCAGGGGGCCGAAGAGGTGTGGTCGTGGACGATGCGCCAGCCGGCGTTTGTGCGGCGGAAGACGAGTGTGAAGCGGCCGCGCGGGGTGTCGGCGTCGCGCGTGAGCTGCCAGCGCCCCGTCACCATCATGTAGAACTCGCTGAGCGGCTTGAACTCCAACTCGGCGAAGGCGAGCGTGCCCATCTTGGCGCGCGTGTCGTAGCGCGCCTTGTAGCGGTCGTGGACGGTCTGCCAGCCGCGCGTGACGGTGTCGCCCGAGACGAAGGTGGTCGCGTCCTCGCGCGCGTAGCCGTCCATGTAGCCGGTCACGTCGCCGCGGTTCCAGGCCGCGGCCTGCGCCTCGATGACGGCGCGCACGGCCGCGACCTGCCCGTCCTCCTTCGGCGACTTCGGCCCGCGCCCGCGCCCCTGGTAGCCGGCGACGACCGCCGCCAGCGCCAGCACCGAGGCGAAAGTGAAGAGGTGTTTTCTGCCCATCGTTTTCTGCTCCCTTCGGCGGCGAGACGCGTGCGGAGGATAAGCGGTGCGGCGCGGCGAGTTCAAGCGTCAGGCGCGCGCCGAGAGCCACGCGCGAACGTCGGCGCGCATGGCGGGGACGAACTCGTGCGCGGCGTCGTAGGCGCGCGCCTCGACGTCGGCCGCGCGGCGGCGCAGCCGCTCGGCGTAATCGCCGACGCGCTCGGGCGGGTAGACCTCGTCCCGCGTGCCGGAGAGGTGGAGGACGGAGGCGCGCGTCTCGCCGTAGGCCGCGCCCGTCTCCCAGTCGCCGGGCAGGCCGCCGCAGATGCCGACGACGCCGCGCAAGACCTCGCGGTGCGTGAAGGCGAAGCGGTAGTTGAGCGCGCACGACTGCGAGAAGCCCATGAGGAAGACGCGCCCGCGCCGCGCGACGCCGCGGGCGACGAGCGCCCCGACGAGGTCGAGCACGGCGCGTTGGTGGAGCGCGACCGACTCTTCGGGGCGGAAGTTGGTCAGCCAGCCGAAGCCGTAGCGGAGCGGCGCGCCCGGCACCAGCGGCTCCTTGATGTGCTGGTGCGGCCCCTGTAGCGAGGCGACGGCGAAGCCCTCGGGCGCGTGCCGCCGCGCCTCGCCCATCATCCACCCCTTGTTGCTGCCGTAGCCGTGCAGCGCCAGCAGCAGCGGCGCGGGCCCGGCCCCCGGCGCGTAGACGTCGTAGTAGAGCTTCACCTCCGCCGGGAGCGAGAGGTCTGTGGTCAGCGGCTCACTCTCCTGAATCATCAATCCCTCCGTTCGTCGCCGCCTTCAGTCGGTGCAGATTTTGCACGGGAGTCTAGCACACCGCGGCGCGCACGCACCGCAACACCCTTGACCGGGGTCGCTAAGCTCAAGGGTCGAGCGACCAAAACCGGGGCCGAGGTCGCCGGGACGCGCCCCGAAGTCGCCGAGGGGCATCCTGAAGGGACTCGTCCCCGGACATAAGTGGCCGGGGTCAGGGCTTTAAGGCCGGCAATCTTAATTAACGTAGCCGCCCGACTCGCCCCCGCCTCCCTCTTCGCCGCCGCCGCCCGCTTCGTCCTGGGCGGCGGCTTCGAGCGCGGGGGGCGTCGACTCTTCTTCGAGGCTCCAAATCTCATACAAGTCCGGCGGGACTTCGGTGACGAAGCGGGAGGGGCGTTGGAGTACGGTCTGGCGGCTTGAGTAATCCGTGACCATGAGGGGGTAGGTGATGTAGAGCTGGTCGCGGGCGCGTGTGAGGGCGACGTACCAGAGGCGGCGTTCCTCCTCCTCGCCCTCGGCGTCGCGCAAGGAGCGGGGGCTGGGGAACTTGCCGTCGGCGGCCCAGAGGATGAAGACGGCGCGCCATTCGAGGCCCTTGGCCTGGTGGACGGAGGAGAGCGTGAGGAGTTCGTCCTCGTCGCCGCCCTCGACGACGTCTTCGGAGGCGAGCCCCTGCGGCGCGCCGTAGCGCTCGGTCGAGAGCAGGGAGAGTTCGGCGAGGAACTCGTCGGCCGAGGCGTAGCGCGAGGCGTAGTGCGCGAGCTGGCGCAGGTCTTCGAGCCGCGCCTCGGCGTTCTCGAAAGTGTTCTCCAGGTGCTCCTCGTAGCCGCGCACGAGCACCGTCTCTATCTGCCGCGCGGGCGAAGTGCGCACCTCGTCGCGGACGAGATCTTCGAGCAGCGAGCGGAACTCGGGCCAGCCCGCGCCGCGTTTGGCGGCGGCCGCGTCGGCGTCGCCCCTGATGACTAAGGCCAGCGGGTCGGGCGCGAGCTGTAGGCGCTCCCAGACGCGGTTGGCGGTGGCCGCGCCGACGTTCGGGATGAGGCGCAGGACGCGCTTCCAGGCCAGCTCGTCGCGCGGGTTGGCGACGAGGCGGAGGTAGGCGACCACGTCCTTGATGTGCGCCTGCTCGAAGAAGCGCATCCCACTGCGCACGCGGTAGGGGACGCCGCGCCGCGTCAGCTCCAACTGTAGTTCGAGCGAGTGGTAGTGCGAGCGGTAGAGCACGGCCGCCTCGCCGAGCGGCACGCCCTCGTCGCGCAGTTCGAGGAGGCGCGAGGCGACGAAGGCCGCCTGCTGGTCCGCGTCGCGGCAGGGGACGAGCGCGGGCTGCAAGCCCTGCGAGGGCCGAGCGGCGCGCAGGGTCTTCGCGAACTGGCGGCGGTTCGAGGCGATGGAGACGTTGGCGACGGCGAGAATCTCCGGCGTCGAGCGGTAGTTGGTCTCAAGCCGGAAGACGCGCGCCTCCGGGTAGCGCTTCGGGAACTCGTAGATGCCTTCGACCGACGCGCCGCGGAAGGCGAAGATGCTCTGCGCGTCGTCGCCGACGACCGTCACGTTGCGGTGTTTGACCGCGAGCAGGTCGACGATCTCGGCCTGGAGCCGGTTCGTGTCCTGGTACTCGTCGACGAGGACGTGCTCGAACTGCTCCTGGTAGATGCGCGCCACCTCCTCGCGCTCTTCGAGCAGGCGCTTCCAGTTGAGCAGGAGGTCGTCGTAGTCCATCACGTTTCGCTCGCGCTTGCGCTCCATGTAGAGGCGGTCGACGCGCGTGATCGTTTCGGTGAGCGGCTCGAAGTAAGGGTGGCGGCGCGGGACGACGTCCGAGATGGGCGCGTCCGTGTTGTTGGCGAAGCTGATGATGTCCTGTAAGACTTCCGGCTTGGGGAAGCGGCGCGCCTTCGTGTCCACGCCGGCCTCGTCCACGCAGACCGAGAGGAAGTCCCTGGCGTCCTCCGTGTCGAGGATGGAGAAGTTCGCGGTGTAGCCGATTGATTCGGCGTGGCGGCGCAGGACGAGGTTGGCGATGCGGTGGAAGGTGCCGCCCCAGACGCGCCGCGCCACGTCGCCGCCGCCGCCCGTCAACTGCTCGACCCGGCGGAGCATCTCGCGCGCGGCGCGGTTGGTGAAGGTGGCGAGCATCACGCGCGCGGGCGCGACGCCGTGCTCGACGAGGTAGGCGACGCGGTAGGTGATGGCGCGCGTCTTCCCCGACCCCGCGCCCGCGATGACGAGCGCCGGGCCCGGCGGCGCGGTCGCCACCGCCAACTGCTCCTCGTTCAGCTCCTCGCGGTAGCGCGCCAGCCTGTCCGGCAGTCCCGCCCCCGGCGGGCGTTTGATGACGTAACGCTTCATGGCCTCAAGCCCCGGCTTATAGCACGCGCGCGCGGGGCGAGTAAAATCGCGGCGCTTTGCGCGCGCGGCGGGCGGGGCCGGATGAGGCCGGGCTTGACTTTGGCGGCCCGGCGAGATAGGTTCAGCGCACACTTTGGGTGGAACCAGGCGGCGGCCGTGGCGCCTCTCCGACTTTGAAGCGGCCCCGGCCTCGCAGCCCGCACGTCGTTGGAAACACTCCGAACGACCCGTCTGTCAGAGCAGACCCTTCCGACTCTCCGAAGATACTCCCGCCAGAGTAAGACTTGGGACGGTGATTAACCCCGAAGTGTACCGCCCCGACGCCGGGCCGCGCTCGTTAGACGCCGCGGCGGCGCGGGCCGCCCTAACGTAACCAAGTGACATCACGAACTCCCACAGACGCCGTCGAAGCGACTCTCCGCTGACGAGAAGCGCACCCGGCCCGCCGGGGGCCGTCTCTCAAGTGTCGGGAGGCGCTTCCCGCGTGTGCGGAGCCCCGCCCGCGCGAACCGCAAACGACCGTCGAGGCTCTTGCCCCAAGCTCCGGCCGCGACCCGAAACGCCAACGCCAGACCGGCAGACACGGCCGGAGCGTCACCAACCTCAGAACTAACGGAGAACGTCCCCAATGCCTACCCTCAGCTTCACCCGCGCCGCCCGCAGAATCGCGACCTTCGCCACCGCGCTCGTCGTCCTCGGCGCGCTCGCGTCCGTCTTCCTCTACACCAGCACGCGCTCGGCGAACACGACCTACTACTCCAGGGGGAGCCTCCCGCCCGAACAGGTGTTGAGCTGGAGCACTACGCGCGACGGCCTCGGCCTCCCGCCGCCGAACTTCACGACGGCCGGCGACGCCTTCGTCATCCAGAACACTCACAACATGAGCACGGCCGCCGCGTGGCCCGTCACGGGCGCGGGCTCGAAGGTTCAGGTCGAGGGCGGCGGGACGCTGACGGCGAACAACGCCGTGACCCTCGCCGCGACGTCGACGTTCCAGATTGATGACGGCGGAACTTACATTCACAACAACACGGGCGCGCCTTCGACGACCGTTTTTCAAGGTGTGGAATCTTTCGCGACCGCAAGCAATTTCGAGATTAGAAACTTCAGCACCGCGGCCATCCCGGCCGTCACCAACGGTTTCGGTAACCTTACAATCAACGCCCCCTCATTAACTCAGTCATGGAATCAGACGTCGAACCTGACGTCCGTCAAAGGCAACCTGACTATTCAGGCAACCGGTGGAGGGACTTTAGAGTTCAGGCTTGCCAACGCCACGGATTACACCTTAACCATCGGCGGCAACCTGACAATCTCCGGCGGAATTTTAAATATAAGCAACGGGGCCAGCGCGGCTAAGGTCATCAACCTCGGCGGCAACTTCAACCAATCGGGCGGCAACTTCACTTCCGGCACGGGCACGGCGGCGGTCAATTTCAGCGGCGGCTCATCGTTCGTGACGTTCACCCGGACTGCGGGCACTATCACCCCCGCGAACATCAACTGGTCAATCGCCAGCGGCAAGACGGTTCAGCTCAACAGCCCCTTCACGAACGCGGCCTCGCGCGCCTTCACCGTCAACGCGGGCGGCATGCTCCTGGCCGCCGCCACCGTCACCAACGGCGGCGCGTTCAACGTCAACGGCGAGTTCCGCCTCACCGACGGCGGCTTCGCCACCGGCAACGGCTTCACCTACGGCGCGGAGGCCACGCTCGGCTTCGTCGCCTCCGGCTCGTACGGCGTGGGCAACGACGCCTACTGGCCGACGACCAACGGCCCCGCGAACGTCACGGTCCTCGGCGGCGGCATCACGATGAACGTCGCGCGCGCCGTCGCGGGACTCTTCCAGTATTCGGCGGGCGTCTCGAACGCCGGCAACCTCACGCTCAACGGCGTCTCACGGGTCAACCCGGGCGGCTTCGCCTCCGGCTCGCCCACCTACGGCCCTTCGTCCGCGCTCGTCTACAACACGGGCGGCACCTACGGGCGCAACGGCGAATGGCTCCCCGGCGCGGCCTCCGGCGCGGGCTACCCCAACAACGTCCGGCTCTCCAACAACACGACACTCGACCTCCCCAGCGCCTCCGCCGCGCAGCCCTTCCGGATGGCGGGCTCGCTCACGATTGACGCGGGCTCGACGATGAGCCTCGCGGGCCCGACGCCCCTGACGCAGCCGCTCGTCGTCCCCGGCGACGTCGCCAACAGCGGCGCGCTCGTACTCTCGACCGCCGCGGGCGGCGACATCAGGGTCGGGGGCAACTGGACGCGCCCCGCGGCCTCCGTCTTCACGCCCAACGGCCGCGCCGTCGTCTTTAACGGCTCCGGCGATCAGGCCGTGGGCGTCACGGGCGGCGCGGAGACCTTCAACTACCTCGTCGTCGACAAGCCGGGCGGCGTCCTCGCCCTCGGCTGCAACGTCACCGTCGACGCCACCACGGGCGACGCGCTGCAAATCCTCGGCGGGGTCTCCGTCAACCTCGGCTCGATGACGCTGACGATGTCGGGCAACGGCGGCAACCTCCTCGTCGGCGGCGGCGCGCGCGCCATCAACACCTCGGGCGGCGGCGCGCTCAGCTTCACCGGCTCGAAGACCGTCACCTCCGCCTCCGGCGGCACCCTCTCGCTCGGCAACGTTCTGCTCTCCAACGGCGTCAACTTCGGCGCGGGGCTGACCACCGTCAACGGCATGCTCGGCGTCAAGCCGGGCGGCTTCGTCAACGCCAACCCGCCGGCGTACGCACCGGGCTCTCTCCTCGAATACGACAACGGCGGCACGTTCAACGCCGCGGCTGAGTTCCCCGCGGCCGGCGTCCAGAACGTGTCGCTCGCCGGCACCACGCAGCTCAACCTGAACGGCGACAAGACCGTCGCGGGCACGTTCGCCGTCGGCGACCGCGTCGTCGGCTCGACCGCCGCCACGCCCTTCAGCGTCAACGCCGCCACCCTCTCGCTCAACGCCGGCACGGTCAACGTCAACAACCTGACGGCCTCGACCGCCGTCAACTTCACGGGCGCGGGCACGGTCAACGTCGCGGGCAACTGGAACGCCGCATCCCTGGCCCCCGCTAACGGCACGGTCAACTTCAACGGCGCGGGCGCGCAGGCCATCCAGACCGCCAACACCTTCCACAACCTGACCGCCTCGAACGACGTCACGCTCGGCGCGGGCGTCGCCGTCAATGGGGCGCTCGCCCTCGGCTCGAAGAAGGTCACGACCGGCGTCAACACGCTCTCGCTCGCCGCCGCGGCCTCGGTCACGCGCACGACCGGCTACGTCGTCGGCAACCTGCAAAAGTCGTTCGACGCCCCCGCCAGCTTCACCTTCGACGTGGGCACGGCCAACGGCTACTCGCCCGTCGACGCCGGCTCCACGACCGGCACGGGCTCCCTCTCCGTCCGCGCGACGCAGGCCAAACAGCCCAACGTCTCCGGCGCGAACGCCCTCTCGCGCTACTGGACGCTCGCCGGCGCGGGCGTCACCACCAACCTGACCTTCCACTACCTCGCCGCCGACGTGGTCGGCACCGAAAGCGCCTACCGGGTCGTCAAGTATGACGGCGCGTTCAGCGTCCCCGCGGCGCAGTCCGTCGACGCGGGAGCGCACGCCGCCACCGTCGCGGGCGTCTCCTCGTTCTCCGACTGGACGCTGGCCGAGGCCCCTTCCGTCTTCGGCGCGCTACAGTTCAGCGCCTCGAACTACGACGACGCGGAGACCGACGCCGGCACGCACGACGTGACCGTCACCGTCCGGCGCACGGACGGCTCGTCCGGCGCGGTCTCAGTCCACTACGCCACCTCCGACGGCACGGCCGCCGCCGGCTCCGACTACGCCGCGACCTCCGGCGACCTCAACTGGGCCGACGGCGACGCGGCCGACAAGACCTTCAACGTCACCGTCAACGGCGACACCGCCTTCGAGCCCGACGAGACTATCAACCTGACGCTCAGCGCCCCGACCGGCGAAGCGGCGCTCGGCTCGCCCTCGACGGCCACCGTCACCGTCCAGAACGACGACGCGGCAGGCCCCCCGACGACCGTCTACGTCGACGACGACTGGGCGGGCACCACGCCCGGCGCAGACCCCGACGGGGCGGGCCCCGCGACCAACTTCGGCTACGACGCCTTCTCGACCGTCCAGGGCGGCGTGGGCGGCGTCGCCTCCGGAGGCACGGTCAACGTCGCCGCGGGCACTTACGACGAGGACGTCAACGTCAACAAGACCGTGAGCCTGCTCGGCGCGGGCGCGGGCACGACGAACGTGCGCGGCCCCGTCGGCGGCGACGCCACGACCTTCCGCATCGCCGCGAGCGGCGTCACCGTCGCCGGCTTCACCATCACGCGCCTCGGCAACAACACGACCGACTGGAACAACCCCGGCCTCAACTCCGCGGGCGTCGGCATCCAGGGTCTCGCCGTCACGGGCGCGGTCGTCCGCGACAACGTCATCACCGGCAACCGCAACGGCCTCGACATCAACAGCTCGGGCGGCCACACCGTCCGCAACAACGTCGTCGACTTCAACCGGACGGGCTTCATCTTCCGCAACCAGACCGACCAGATGACGGTGGTCGAGAACTTCATCACCAACAACTGGACGGTCGGCATCCTCTTCCTCGACGCCTCGGGCGGCACGAACTCGCCCGCCCAGAGCGCGCGCCACTCGACCTTCTCGAACAACAACATCAGCGCCAACTGGTACGGGCAGGTCGTCGACCGCCAGACGGGCGGCTCGCTCCCCGCGCCCGACACGACGAACGTGAAGAACTTCCGCGGCAACTGGTGGGGCACCACCTCGCCCGTCGTCACGACGGCCAACAGTGCCGAGCCTGGCTACGCCGCGCAGATACCCGTGGCCTACGGCGGCTCGGCCACGCCCCCGGGCGGCCAGCCCGACATCGCGGGCCAGGCGTCCGCCAACATCGAATACCTCCCGCTGCTCACGAGCGGCACGGACACCAACGTCGAGACCACGCCCGGGCGCGGCACCAACGGCTTCCAGGGCGTCTCCAACACGGTCGTCGTCACGCCCGCGAACCAGCAGGGTTGGGGCTTCTTCGACGACAGCCCCGGCACGGGGACGGGCGCGGGCGACTTCGAGGACGGCCCCGGCACCCCGCCGCTCGGCGTCGGGAGCGCGTTCCTACAGGTCGACGGCCTCGGCCGCCGCACGCTCGGCACGGCCGCCTACGCCGGGACGCGCATGGACGACGTCAGCGTCCTCGGCTACGGCTCTTACCAGAACAACAACTCGGACGCGGCCCTCGCGCCCTCGCTCCAGTTCGACATCGACTACGACCTCGACGACGCGGGGACGGCTTACACGGGCCGCCTCGTCTTCGAGCCCTACCAGTCGCCCGCGCAGGGCGGCGTCCAGCAGAACGTCTGGCAGACGTGGGACGCGCGCGCCGGCAACTGGTACGGCACGCGCGCGACCGTGACGGCGGGCAACGCGAGCGTGTCCAACCCCTGCCAGCAGGCCACGCCCTGCACCTGGCAGCAGGTGCTCGCCCTCTTCCCCAACGCGGGCGTCCGCAACACGCCGACCAGCCTCCTGCTCTTCAAGGTGGGCGGCCCCTGGTCGGGCGGCTTCGACGGCAACGTCGACGCGCTGCGCGTCGGCGTCAACGCCGCGCTGACGACCTACGACTTCGAGCCGCTGCCAAAGCTCTCGGTAAACGACGTGACGCTCGCCGAGGGCAACGCCGGCACGACCGCCTTCACCTTCACCGTCACGCTCTCGCGCGCGAGCGACCAGGCGGTGACGGTCGACTACGCCACGGCCGACTCGACGGCGGCCACTTCGGGCGGCGACTACGCCTCGGCCTCCGGCACGCTCACCTTCAACCCCGGCGAGACCTCGAAGCAGGTGACCGTCAACGTCGGCGGCGACGCCGTGCATGAGGCGGACGAGGCTTTCTTCGTCAACCTCTCCAACCCGTCGAACGCCACGCTGCTCGACGCGCAGGGCGCGGGGACGATTCAGAACGACGACGCCGCGCCCGCGTTCAGCATCAACGACGTGACGCACGCCGAGGGCAACGCCGACACGACCGCCTTCACCTTTACCGTCACCAAGACGGGCGCGACCGCCTTCGCCGCCGCCGTCGACTTCGCCACGCAGGACGGCACGGCGTCCGCGGCCGCGGGCGACTACCAGTCGAACTCCGGCACGCTCAACTTCGCCCCGGGCGACGTGACGAAGACCGTCACCGTGCTCGTCAACGGCGACACGACGCCCGAGGTACACGAGACCTTCTCCGTGCAGCTCTCCAACCCCACGAACGCGGCCGTCTCGGACGCCGCGGGCGCGGGCACCATCACCAACGACGACGAGTCGGACGGCGCGGGTCAACTCATCATCAGCGAGTTCCGCCTGCGCGGGCCCGGCGCGCCCGTCGCCGCCGCAGCGGGCACGCCGAAGACGAACGCTAAGTCCGCGCCGCCCTCGGCCGCGGCCGACACGACGCCCGAGGCCAACGACGAGTTCGTCGAGCTTTACAACAACGGCGACCAGCCGCTCTTCGTGACGACCACCGACGGCTCGGCCGGGTGGGCGGTCGTCGCCTCGGGCGGCGCGCAGCTCTTCCTCGTCCCGAACGGCACGCTCATCCCGGCGCGCGGCCACTACCTCGGCGTCAACTCGGTCGGCTATTCGCTCTCGGGCTACGCCGCGGGCGACGCGGCGTGGTCGGGCGTCGAAGTCCCCGACAACGCCGGGCTGGCCCTCTTCCGCACGGGCGAGCCGTCGAACTACGGCGCGGCCACGCGGCTCGACGCCGTCGGCTCGACCGCCGAGACGGACACGCTCTACAAGGAGGGCGCGGGCTACCCCGCGCTCGCGGCCGCCGACCTGTCGGCGAACCTCGAACACAGCCTCTTCCGGACGATGTGCGCCTACGCCGACGGCGTGGGCTGCACGACGCCGGGGCTGCCGAAGGACACGGCCGACAACGCCGCCGACTTCCTGTTCGCGGACACCGACGGGACGCAGACGGCCGCGGGCAAACGTCTCGGCGCGCCCGGCCCCGAGAACCTCGGCTCCCCCGTCCAGCGCAACAACACCTTCACCGCCGCCACGCTCGACCGCTCGGTCGCCGCCTCGTCGCCGCCGAACCGCTTCCGCGAGTTCGCGTCCGACCCGTCGAACAACTCGACCTTCGGCACGCTCTCCATCCGGCGGCGCGTGACGAACAACACGGGCGGGGGCGTGACGCGCCTGCGCTTCCGCGTCGTCGAGGTCACGACCTACCCGGCGGCCGACCCGTCGATGGCCGAGCTGCACGCGCGCAGCTCGGGGTCGGTGAGCGTCTCGGGCGTCGGCGACGGGCAGACCTGCGGGGGCTCCGTGCCCTGCACGGTCACGGTCGAGGGCACGACGCTGGAGCAGCCGCCCGCGCAGCCCGTCGGCGGCGGCTACAACTCCACGCTCGCGGCCGGGACGGTGACGCTCGCCACGCCGCTCGCCGACGGCGCGTCCGTCAACGTCCAGTTCCTGCTCGGCATCCAGAAGACGGGCAGGTTCCGCTTCCTCATCAACATCGAGGCGCTCCCGTAGGCGGGGCGGGGCGAAGAGGCGCGCCGGAGTGTGAAGGCGGGGGACTCGTTCCCCCGCCTTCGCCTTTTCGCCCGCCCCGCCGCTTTGCATTTGCACATGGGGGCGGCTAGGATGTCGGGCACGACCACTGAAAATTTTCGACGAGCAGGCGAGGTGATGAGATGAAATTTCCCGGCGGCATGAACCTGCAACAGATGATGAAGCAGGCGCAGCAGATGCAGGAGAAGATGCAGAAGGAGATGGAGGAGATGGTCGTTGACGCCACGGCCGGCGGCGGCGTCGTCACCGTCCAGATGCGCGGCACCAAGGAGGTCGAGTCCATCCGCATCGACCCCGAGGCGGTCAAGGAGGGCGACGTCGAGATGCTCCAGGACTTGATCGTCGCCGCCGTCAACGAAGCCGGCCGCAAGATCGACGAGGCCATGAAGTCCAAGCTCGGCGGCATGATCCCGCCGGGGCTGATGTAAAGCAGTAGACAGTAGACAGTAGTCAGTAGACAGTAGCGCTCCGCGCCGCGGCCGTTGACGCTGACACTTGGACGATTCGACTGTCGAAGGTTTTTCTACTGTCTACTGTCTACTGTCTACTGTCTACTGACTACCGTCTACCCGCTCTTATGCTCGAATACTCCGAGCCCGTCACGAAACTGATTGACGAGTTCAAGCGCCTGCCCGGCATCGGGCACAAGACGGCGCAGCGGCTCGCCTTCCACGTCCTGCGGATGCCGCAGGCGGACGTCGAGCGCTTCGTCGCGGCGATGGAGGAGGTCAAGCGCAAGATCGTCTCCTGCACGGTCTGCAACAACCTCACGGACGTCGACCCCTGCCGCTTCTGCTCGTCGACCTCGCGCGACCGCTCGATCATCTGCGTCGTCGAGGAGCCCTACAACCTCGTCGCCGTCGAGAAGACGCGCAGCTACAACGGCCTCTACCACGTGCTGCACGGCTCGCTCTCCCCCATCCGCGGCCTGGGGCCGGAAGACCTGCGGCTCCAGAACCTCCTGCCGCGCCTGCGCCCCGAGAACAACGACGGCGTCGACGTGCGCGAGGTCATCCTCGCCACCAACCCCAACACCGAGGGCGAGGCCACGGCCGGCTACATCAGCCGGCTCCTGAAGCCCCTCGGCGTCCGCGTCACCCGCATCGCCATGGGCATGCCCGTCGGGAGCGACCTCGAATACGTCGATGAGGTCACGATGGACAAGGCGCTCACCAACCGGCACGAGATATAAAAAAGTAGACAGTAGTCAGTAGTCAGTAGCGCTCCGCGTCGCGGCCGTTGACACCGGACGCGGACGATTCGCCGGCGACTGTATTTCTACTGACTACTGACTACTGTCTACTGCTTTCAGAAGCGGACGTGCTCTTCGGGCACGCCCTGCTTGCAGTCGGTGCAGGCTTCGCCACTGTCGTACCACTTGGCGTCGAAGTCGGCGAGCGAGAGGATGGGGACGGGGTCGCCGCCCGGCACTTCGAGGTGCGGCGACGAGGTGCGGAAGCGGACGATGACGCCGCAGCCGATGACCTGCGCGCCGAGCTGGCGGACGAGCTCGACCGTCTCCTGGAGCGCCGTGCCCGTGCGCGAGATGTCGTCGACGATGACGCACGGGTGAACCTCGCCCGCGTTGACGTACTGGCGGAACATGCGCTTGCCGTCCTCGCGCTCGGCCCAGTAAATCTGCTCGGCGCTCAGCGCCTCGCGGACGGCGAAGGCGACGGGGATGCCGCCCGGGCTGGGGCTGATGATGGAGACCTTGGGGAGCGCGCTCGACACGTCCTTCTCCAGCCGGAGCCTGCGCGACAGCGCCACGGCCAGCACGCGCGCCGTGTCGTAGTAGCGGAAGGCGAGCGGCATCTGGAAGTAGTGCGGCGTGTGCTGCCCCGAGGGGTAGACGAAGTGACCCTCGCGGAAAGCGCCCGTCGTCCTCAGCATGTCCATTACCTGTCCCTGCCCCGGTATCAGTTGTGGCATCGTCATCGTCATCGTTCTCCTGAAAAGAAGTTGACCGTAGTCAGTAGACAGTAGTCAGTAGTCAGTAGAAAACCCTTT
>DASVSK010000205.1:0-1582 GCA_036388135.1 Pyrinomonadaceae bacterium
TCGCCGACGTCAAGGTCGTGCGCTGGGCCGGCTACGGCCTCGACGAGGAGGTCGCCGCGACCGTGCGGCGGATGCACTTCCGCCCGGCCGAGCGCGACGGCGTGCGCGTCGCCGTACGTGTGCTCCTCCGCTACAACTTCCGCCGGCCGCCGAAGAGACAGTGAGGACGAGAGAGAGAGCCCGTGTTTCGTTTGAAGCACAGCACCAAGCCGACCCCGGAGCGCGCCGCGCTCGCGCTCTGCGCGCTCGCCTGCCTGCTCGCGCTCGCCCCCGCCCCCTCGTCGACGGCCGCGGGGCGCGCGGGCGCGGCTCTTAACGAAGGCGACAGGGGTGACGGGGGCGACGAGGGCGCGCGCGCCGAGACGTACTCGACGCCCGAGGGGCGGCTGCGCGTCTTCGACGAGGTCTGGGAGCAGGTGCGCGAGCGCTACTTCGACCCCGGCTTTCAGGGCGTGGACTGGCAGGGGGCGCGGCAACAGTTCCGCCCGCGCGCGGCCGAGGCGCGCGACCGCGCGGAGCTGTACGCGGTGCTGCGCCGCATGCTCGGGACTCTGCGCGACCCGCACACGCGCGTCTTCGCGCCCGGCGAGAGCACGGACTGGCGCGTGCAGCGCTACGTCTCGGTCGGCGTCGCCGTGCGCGAGCTTTCGGGGCAGGTCGTCGTCACCGACGTCGAGCGCGACTCGGAGGCCGAGGAGGCGGGCTTGCGCGCGGGCGACGCGGTGCTGGCGCTCGACGGCGAGCCAGCCGCCGCGGTCGTCGCGCGCAAGCTGGCCGAGCAGGGCCCGGCGTCTTCGGCCGCGGCGCGCCTGCTCGCCGCGGCGCGCATCTTCGAGGGCGAGCGCGACACGCCCGTGCGCGTGACCTATGCGCGCGACGGCGAGCGGCGCGAGCGCGAGGCCACGCTGCGCCGCCAGCCGCGCACGCGCCTGCCCTCGTTCGAGGTGCGCGGCCAGGGCGCGGGCGTCCGCCTCGTGCGCTTCAACATCTTCACCCCGGAGGTCGCCGCGCAGTTCGCGCGCGCGCTCAAAGGCCGCCTGAAGGACGCGCGCGCGCTCGTCATCGACCTGCGCGACAACGGCGGCGGCGAGGCCGAGTCGATGGCCGACCTCGCCTCGACGCTGCTGCCCGCGGGCCTCAGCCTCGGCCGCTTCACCGACCGCGCCGGGGCCGTGCGCCTTGAGCCGCACACGCGCACGGCGCTCCTCTCGACGGCCGACTCCTTCGAGCGCTTCCGCCGCCCCGTGGTGCTCCTGACGAACGCGCGGACGGCGAGCGCGGCCGAGGTCTTCGCCGCCGCGCTGCGCGAGTCGAACCGCGCCTCGGTCATCGGCGAGGCCACGTGCGGCTGCGTCCTCGGCATACGCCGCCGCCACGGCCTGCCCGACGGCGGCGTCCTCGACGTGAGCGAGATGGACTATCACACCGCCGCCGGCACCCGCCTCGAAGGCACGGGGCTGCGCCCCGACGTCACGGTCGAGCCCACGCGCGACGCGCTCCGCCGCCGCCGCGACCGCGCCCTCGAACGCGCGCTGGAGATTCTGAAGGACTCGAAGGGCGGCTGAAGCCCCCGCGTAAAGAC
>DASVSK010000206.1:0-5663 GCA_036388135.1 Pyrinomonadaceae bacterium
CGTGCGCGGGCGGATGGTGGCGGTCATCGGGCTGGGCCGCTCGACGGGCGGCGCGCTGCTCTCGTCCGAAGACCTGGAAATCCTGCGCACCGTCTCCGGCTACGTCGCCGTCGCCATCGAGAACAGCCTGCTCTACCAGGAGCAGAAGGAGAGGGCGGAGGAGCTGGCGCTGCTCAAGGAGTTCAACGAGTCCATCGTCGAGTCGATCAACGTCGGCATCCTGACGGCCGACGGCGCGGGGCGCGTGACGGCCTGCAACTCGGCGCTCGAAGAGATGCTGGGCCTGCGCCGCGACGAGGCGACGGGGCACCGCGTCGAAGACCTCTTCGCCGAGGACTTCGCCGAGACGCTCCAGCAGGCGCTCGGCGAGCGGGGCTGGGACTTGGCCGAGCTGCGCAACATCTACAAGCTGCACACGGCGACGCGCCGCGGCCGCACGCTCATCCTCAACATCGCGCTCGCGCCCCTGAAGCGCGCCGACGCGGCCGAGTCGGGCGGCGTGCTCGTCGTCCTCGAAGACGTGACGGCGCGCGTCCGCCTCGAAGAGCAGTTGCAGCAGCGCGAGAAGCTGTCGAGCATCGGCCTGCTCGCCGCCGGCGTCGCGCACGAAATCAACACGCCGCTCACGGGCGTCTCCTCCTACACGCAGATGCTCCTGGGGATGCTCGCCGAGACCGACCCCAAGCACGCGCTCCTCCAGAAGATTCGGCGGCAGACCGACCGCGCCACCGGCATCGTCAACAACCTCCTCAACTTCTCGCGCACGGGCGGCGTCACCGAGTTCGCCGACGTCGACCTCGCCCGCGTGCTCGACGACACGCTCCAACTGCTCGAACCTCAACTGCGCCAGAACAGCGTCGAGGTCGCGCGCGAGTACGCCGACGGGCTGCCCCACGTCTACGCCAACGCGGGCAAGCTCCAGCAGGTCTTCACCAACCTTCTCCTGAACGCGCGCGACGCCATCCCCGACGGCGGCCGCATCACGCTGCGCACCACGGCGTCCGACCGCGACGCCGTCACCGTCGAGGTCGCCGACAACGGCATCGGCATCGCGGCCGAGAACGTCGCGCGCATCTACGACCCGTTCTTCACGACCAAGGGCGTGGGGCGCGGCACGGGGCTGGGGCTCGCCGTCTCGTACGGCATCGTGCAGGAGCACGCCGGCCACATCGCGGTCGAGAGCGCGCCCGGCCGCGGCACGACCTTCCGCATCACCCTGCCGACCGCGAGCGCGCGCACGCGCCTCCAGGCCGCCAGCGACTAAAAACACTCTTACCGAAACCCGCGCCGCGGGTGGAAGTCTTCCCGGCCTTCGACACGATTTCACCGTTCTCAACCCCCGGAGAGAAAAATGCCCCAACCCACAGAGAGAAAAATGCCGCGCGCCGTCCCCCCCGGGTTCCGCGCCGCCGCCGCCGCCTGCCTGGCGCTGGCGCTCCTTTCCGCGCTCGCCCTGCTGCTCCCCGCGGCCGCCACGCCGGCCGCCTCTGCGCAGGGCGGCCAGTCGCTTTTCGTCAGAAAGATCGCGCTCAGGGCCAACGACGTCGTCTACAGTTCGGCGACGAACATGCTCTACGCGAGCGTGCCGTCGGCGGTGGGCGCGGGCGGTAACACCGTCACGCCCGTCGACCCGGCGACCGGCGCGGTTGGCGCGCCCGTCTTCGTCGGCAGCGAGCCCAAGCGGCTGGCGGTCTCCGACGACGGCAACACGCTCTACGCCGCGCTCGACGGCGCGGCCGCCATCCGCCGCCTGGACCTCCAGACGATGACGGCCGGGTCGCAGTTCTACGTCGGCCTCGGCTACGGCCCCTACGGGGTCAACGACATGGCCGTCGCGCCGGGCGAGCCCGGCACGGTCGCCGTCGTCCGCTACAACCTCGGCCTGAGCCCGACCGAGGCCGGCGTCGCCATCTTCGACAACGGCGTGCAGCGCCCGCAGACCGGGCCCGGCCACACCGAGGGCGCGGACTTCGTCGCCTACTCCGACACGCCCCAGACGCTCTACGGCGGCGGCTACTACTACGGCCTGCGGACGATGACGGTGGGCGCGACGGGCATCACCTCCGTCACCAGGACGGCGTTCGACGTCAGCGCGCGCATCAAGTACTCGGGCGGGCGCGTCTACAGCTCGTCGGGGCAGGTCGTGAACCCGGCGAGCCCGGGCACGCTGAGCGGGACGTTCTCGGGCGTGAACACGACCGCCTTCGTCCCGGACGCGGCGGTGGCCGGGCGCGCCTACTACCTCACCACCGGGAGCAGCTCCAACACGCTGACGCTCAAGGTGTACGACGTCCACACGTACGTGCTCGTCGGCTCGCAGGACATCACGGGCGTCTCCGGCTCGCCGGTGGGGCTCGTCCGCTGGGGCGCGAACGGCCTCGCCTTCAACACCAGCGCGGGCGACCTCTACGTCATCCAGACCAGCCTCATCCCCTCGGCCTCGCCCGTCCCGACGCCGACGCCGACGCCCGCGCCCGCGACGCCGACGCCGACGCCCGACGCGTCGACCTTCATCAGGAGGGCCACCGTCGCCGCCGCCAACGACATCGTCTACATCGCGGCCACCGACTCGCTCTACGGGTGCGTGCCGTCGGCGGCGGGCGCGGGCGGGGGCGGCAACAGCATCGTGCCCGTCAACCCCACGACCGGCGCGGCCGGAGCGCCCGTCTTCATCGGCAGCGAGCCCAACCGGCTCGCCCTCGCCGACGACGGCCGCACGCTCTACGCCTACCTCGACGGCGCGAGGGCCGTCCGCCGCTTCGACCTCCTGACGCAGACGCCCGGGCTCCAGTTCGCGGTCGGCTCGCAGATTCCCGCCGACATCGAGGTCATGCCCGGCCACCCGGAGACGCTCGCCGTCTCGCCGGGCGTCAACTTCTCGACGGGCGTCACCCTCTACGACAACGGCGTGGCGCGCCCCAGGTACGGCAGCGGGAGCTTCTACGCCGTCCTCCCCATCGAGTTCGCGTCCGACTCGGTGCTCTACGGCTACGACAGCTATTCGAGCGGGTTCGAGCTGGTCAAGTTCAACGTCGACTCGACCGGCGTGACGACGTCCTCCGTGACCAACAGGCTCATCAGCGGCTATTCGACCGACATCGAGTACGCGGGCGGGCTCATCTACTCCACGTCGGGCAGCGTCGTAGACCCCGAGGCGAAAAAACCCGTCGGCACCTTCGCCGGTGCGTCCGGCGTCTTCGCCGTGGACGTGGGGCTGCGGCGCGCCTTCTTCCTCTCCGGCGACGGCAGCACCAAGGTGCTGAGGGCTTACGACATCGACACCTTCCTGCCCGTCGGCTCGGCGACCATCCAGTTGCCGGGCACGGCGACGCGCCTCCTGCGCTGGGGCGCGAACGGGCTCGCGGTGCGCGTGACCAACTCCTTCAGCTCGACGACCGTCGACTCCGGCGTCTACCTCATCCAGTCGGCGCTCGTCTCGCCGTCCGAGCCCGTGCCCGTCGGCGTCTACCTCGCCAACGAGCGGCCGACCGCCTTCGAGTCCTCCACGCAGCTCTCCGTCGTCGTCGCGCGCACGGGCGGCCTGTCGCAGACGACGACCGTCAGCTACGCCACCGCCGACGGCACGGCCACGGCCGGGAGCGACTACACGGCCGCCTCCGGCACGCTCACCTTCTCGCCCGGCGAGACGAGCAAGTCCGTCACGATACAGATCAGGCAGGACAACGTCTACGAGGGCACCGAGTCGTTCAGCCTCACGCTCGGCACCCCCTCGGGCGGGGCCGTCCTGAGCGGGCCCTCGTCCGTCACGGTGACGCTCTCGGACGACGAGTTCCGCCCCTCGATCAGCATCGCCAACGTGCGCGTCAACGAGGGGCAGTCGGGGCAGACCGACGCGCAGCTCCTCGTCACCCTGTCGAACGCGTCGGTCGAGACCGTCGCAGTTAACTACGCGACGGCCGACGGCACGGCCGCGGCCGGGAGCGACTACACGGCCGCCTCCGGCACGCTGACGTTCCCGCCGCTCACGACCTCGGCGCTCGTCACGGTCAAGGTCTCCGGCGACTTCCAGATCGAGCCCGACGAGACGTTCACCGCCACGCTCTCGGCCCCCTCCAACGGGTCGCTCTCCAGGTCGCAGGCCACGGGGACCATCGCCAACGACGACGGGGCGGGGCGCTTCCAGTTCGGCGCGGCGACCTACCGGCTCTCCGAGGACGGCGGCGGCGTCCTCGTCACGGTCAACCGCGTGGGCGGCGTGACCGGCGCGGTCTCGGTCAACTACGCCGCCTCGGGCGGCACGGCCACGGCCGGGCCGGACTACGCGCCCGTCTCGGGCACGCTCGCCTTCGCCGAGGGCGAGGAGTCGAAGAGCTTCACGGTCGCCGTCACGAACGACACGAACGACGAGCCGGACGAGACCGTCCAGCTCTCCCTGAGCGCGCCCTCGGCCGGGGCGGTGCTCGGCTCGCCTTCGGTGGCGGTGCTGACAATCGCCAACGACGACAGGCCGCTCTTCCAGTTCGACACGCTCTTCTACGCGGCGGGCGAGGCGTCCGGCAAGGTCGTCCTCGGCGTCACGCGCACGGGCGACCCGTCGGGCCCGGCCTCGGTCAGCTACTCGACCTCCGACGGCACGGCCGGGGAGGTCTCCGACTCCAACCTGACGCTCGGCACGCTCCACTTCGCCGCGGGCGAGACGCGGAAGAGCGTGACGGTGCTCGTCACCAACGACGCCTTCGCCGAGCCGGCCGAGACCTTCCTCGTCACGCTCAGCGCGCCGTCCGGCGGCGCGCTCGGCACGCCCGCGGTCGCCACCGTCACGCTCGACAGCGACGACGCCTCGAACGGGCCCAACCCCGTGGGCGGCGGCTTCGACGCCGAGTTCTTCGTCCGCCAGCACTACGCGGACTTCCTCAACCGCGAGCCCGACGCCCCCGGCCTCCAGTTCTGGAAGAGCGAGATAGACCGGTGCGGCGCGGACGCGGCCTGCGCGGAGGTCAAGCGGGTTCACGTCAGCGCGGCCTTCTTCCTCTCCATCGAGTTCCAGGAGACGGGCTACTTCGTCTACCGGCTGCACCAGGCCGCCTACGACACGCGCGAGGCGCTGCGGTGGCGCACGTTCCTCGCCGACACGCAGGAGATCGGCCGCGGCGTGCAGGTCGGCGTCGGCGACTGGAAGGCGCAGCTCGAAGCGAACAAGCGGGCGTTCGTCGAACGCTTCGCGGCTAGCCCGGCCTTCGCCGCACACCTGCGGCTGTCGAACGCCTCCTTCGTCGACGAGCTGCTGGCGCACACCTTCGACCCGCTCGCGCCCGGCGCGGGCCCGGCGCTCACTGAGGCCGAGCGCTCCGCGCTCATCGCAGACCTCAACCAGTCGAGGAAGACGCGCGCGGAGGTCTTGAGCGCGGTGGCCGAGAACGCGGAGTTCTCGCGGCGGCAGTCGAACCGCGCCTTCGTGCTGATGCAGTACTACGGCTACCTCAGGCGCAACCCGAACGACCCGCCCGACGGGAACTTCGACGGCTACAACTTCTGGCTCTCGAAGCTCAACCAGTTCGGCGGCCACTTCATCAACGCCGAGATGGTCAAGGCGTTCATCAACTCGGACGAGTACCGCAAACGCTTCGGCCAGTAGAGGCGCGTGCGGCGCGGGCGTCACGCCCCGCGTTCGGAAGCGGCCGCGGGGCGTGCGCACGCCCCGC
>DASVSK010000207.1:0-2252 GCA_036388135.1 Pyrinomonadaceae bacterium
GGTGCCGTCGCTCTTCGTCGAGCTGAGCGAGCTGCCTTTGACGCCGAGCGGCAAGCTCGACCGCAAGGCGCTGCCCGCGCCCGACGGCGCGCGCCCCGGCTCCGCGCGCGAATACGTCGCCCCGCGCAGCGCGACAGAGGAGGCGCTGGCGTTGATCTGGCGCGAGGTCCTGGGGGTGGGGCGGGTGGGCGTCGAGGACAACTTCTTCGAGCTGGGCGGCCACTCGCTGCTCGCCACGCAGGTCGTCTCGCAGGTCAAAGAGATTTTCGACGTCGACCTGCCGCTGCGCAGCCTGTTCGAGCGGCCGACGGTCGGCGGCGCGGCCGCGTCGCTGGCGGAGCTGTCCGGCGGGCCGGAGTCGGCCGACACGGTCGCGCGCGCGTTCGTCGAGCTGGCCGGCCTCTCCGAAGACGAAGTGAGATCGAGGCTGCTCGAACACGAGCGGTCGTCGGAATCGGCCGCGGGAGACTAACGGTCGCACACGTCAAGCCGGGCCGCACACGCACTCTCCTTACAAAGGCCGCGGCGCATTCTGAAGTGTAAAGGAAAAACGAGATGAGGGATTTCTCCGCAAGGGTCGAACCCATTCCGCCGGAGCGGCTCAAGCTCTACGAGCTGCTGCTGAAGAAGAAGGCGCACAACACCTCGAAGCCGCAGACGATCCCGCGCCGCGCGGGCGACGGCCCCTGCCCGCTCTCCTTCGCGCAGCAGCGGCTTTGGTTCCTCGACCGTTTGGAGGGAGGGAGCGCCTTCTACAACCTGCCGCTCGCCGTGCGCCTCGACGGCCCCTTCGACGCCGCGGCCTTCCGGCGCGCCCTCGAAGAGGTCGTGCGCCGCCACGAGTCCCTGCGCACGACCTTCGTCTTCGCCGACGACGAGCCCGCGCAGGTCATCTCGGCTTCGCACGCCGTGAGCCTGCCGGTCGGCGACCTGTCGGCGCTGCCGCCCGAGACGCGCGAGGCCGAGACGCGGCGGCTGGCCGCGGAGGAGGCGCGCCTGCCTTTCGACCTCGCCGCGGGGCCGCTGCTGCGCGCGCGCCTCCTGCGTCTCTCGGCGGAGGAGCACGTCGCGCTCTTCACGCTCCACCACATCGTCTCGGACGCGTGGTCGAAGGACATCCTCATCAGAGAGGTGTCGGCCGTCTACGGCGCTTACTCGCGCGGCGAAGAGTCGCCGCTCGCGGAGCTGCCGATTCAATACGCGGACTACGCGGCGTGGCAGCGCGAATGGCTCCGGGGTGAGACGCTGGAAGGTCAACTTTCGTACTGGCGCGGGCAGCTCGCGGGAGCGCCGCCCGTGTTGGAGCTTCCGACCGACAGGCCGCGCACGCCCGCGACGTCGCACCGAGGCGACCGCCACCGCTTCGCCCTGCCCGAGGGGCTGACGCGCGCCCTTGAGGAGTTGAGCCGGCGCGAGGGCGCGACGCCGTTCATGACGCTGCTCGCGGCCTTCCATGTCCTGCTCTCGCGTTACTCCGGCCAGACGGACGTGGTCGTCGGCACCTCGACGGCGGGGCGCGGACGGCTGGAGACGGAGCCGCTGATCGGCTTCTTCGTCAACACGCTGGCGCTGCGCACGCGGATGGACGACGACCCGACCTTCGCCGAGCTGGTGCGGCGGGTGCGCGAGACCTGCCTGGGCGCGTACGCGCATCAGGACGTGCCGTTCGAGAAACTCGTCGAGGAGCTGCGACCCGAGCGCAGCCTCGGCCACGCGCCCGTCTTCCAGGTGCTCTTCTCTTTTCAGAACGCGCCGCGCAAGGCGGCCGACGCGTCGGGGCTGAGGTTCATGGGCGTGGAGCGCCGCGAAGTGCAGTTCGACCTGATGCTGACGATGGAGGAGAGGGGCGGCCGGTTCTACGGCGTGTTCGAGTACAAGACCGACCTCTTCGACGAGCCGACGATCCGCCGGATGGCCTCACACTTAGAGGTGCTGCTCGCGGGCGTCGCCGAAGACCCCGAAAGCCGCGTCTCGCGTCTGCCGCTGCTGGGTGAAGAGGAGCGGCGGCGGATGCTCTTCGAGTGGAACGACACGCGCCGCACTTTCGCAGAGGCTTGCGCGCACAGGCTCTTCGAGGAGCAGGCGACGCTCGCGCCCTCCGCGACGGCCCTGAGCTTCGACGGCGTCTCGTTGACCTACGCGGAGCTTGACGGGCGGGCCGAGATGCTGGCGCGTTACCTGCGGCTGCTCGGCGTCGGCCCGGAGGTGCGGGTGGCTATCTTCATGGGGCGCTCGGTCGAGATGGTCGTCTC
>DASVSK010000208.1:0-7455 GCA_036388135.1 Pyrinomonadaceae bacterium
AACAATTACGAGGGAGTAGTCCGTGCCGAAGGCTTTGAAGCAGTAGGCCCATTCGTCTTCGACCGTGCCGACTACGACGAGGCCATCAAGCAGGCTCTTTAACTCCGAACGCGACCCGACGACGGCATGCACCCGACGCCCCCTCAACAGCCTCTCATGTATGTCGCGCGGGGCGCGGGTGATGCCGGCGTCGGGCGGGTCGGCAATGCGATTTTAGAACGTGTTAAATCAACATCCTGCGCCGCCGTCGCACAGGATGGGCTCGATGACTGTCACCCCGACGATCACGGCCGCCGCGGCCGCCGCCCCTATAATCACCCACGTCCGGACCGAGGGGCCGCCCCCGGACTTCTTCACCCGCGCCACGTCGGCGTACGCCACCGTCCGGGGCGCGCCCGTCTTCGAGTCCGTGATGGTGAAGGCGTCCTCCCCCGCCGCGCCGATGCGCCCCTTCAACCTTGTGCCGTCTTGTAGCCTTACTTCGACGCGCGTCTTAGTCCCCACGCCTAACCTCTGTACTGCGTCGCGCGTCTCCCCGGCGGCCCCGGTAGCCTGCGGCGCTTGTGCGCGTGCCGGCCGGTAGCCGGCGGCCGCGAAACAGAGTATCCCCGAAATCATTACTGCGAGCGTTCTTCTTAACACGACTAAATCTCCTTCTGTGCCGAAATACAATTAAAGACCTGCCACCCACTTAGGCATGTATCGTGCCAACCCTCGCCTGACATTAAACACAGGGGAATCCGCAGAGATGCGGCGAAAGTCATGTGGTTGAGCGTGAAGGCGAAGATGAAGTTATTCCCGGAGTCGGGTTTTTACTGCGCCCCGCCCTTTGCTCGGCCGCGACGCGCCGCGCCGGGCTCATCACAAACGGATGACGCGCGCGTCGGGGGCCTCAACGCGGGTCATCGGTCGTGGGCGTTTACAGCCCTATCAACTAACAGGGCCGTTCAGGATTCTCACGCGGTCGCCGACGCTGAGGCGGCCGGGGCGGAGGACGCGCGCGTAGAGGCGTGAGAGGCCGGGGCGGAGCTTTTGCGAGATGCGTTTGAAGTCGCCGTCGATGAAGGAGGCGGCGATGATCTTGCAGGGTGAGGTGTAGCTTGTGACTTCGACGAGCGACGCTTCGCCCAGGGCGAGGCGCGCGCCGGGGGCGAGCCGCGACCAGTCGAGACCCACAAGCGTCAGGTTCTCGCCGACCGAGCCGGGGAAGATGGGGTGCCCCTCTGCCTGGAGCGCGAGGACGTGTTCGAG
The DNA here is from genome assembly GCA_036388135.1 of Pyrinomonadaceae bacterium. Lineage (GTDB taxonomy): Bacteria > Acidobacteriota > Blastocatellia > Pyrinomonadales > Pyrinomonadaceae > QHXN01. Next base: position 1,252 of record DASVSK010000208.1, read on the forward strand.
CGCGTAGAGGCAGACGGCGCGCTCCGGCCCGCCGTGTAAGCGCAGGTTCCTCTGGCGGTCTCCTTCAAGCCCCCCCGGTGTGAGCACGGCCTCGCGCACGGCGAGCTTCGGGACTCCGCCGCCCGAGACGTTGAGCTGAAATATTCTTCCTTCCGACACTTCCACTTTCAACCTCGGGCTGATTTCGGCAGGCGCGGCGACACGCATTTATCAACGCCGCACGCGTCCGCGAGTATCGCCTTTCAGCTCGCGCCGAGACAACCGCGCGCGCCGCCCGCGGTTCAAACCCCTCCCCGCCGCGACCCTCGACGCGTCCCGGCGACAAAAAATTCGGAAGAAATCTTTTCGCGAAAAAAGTGCTTGACATTGCAAAGTAGTCTGCGTATATTCACGACCGTCGCCCGCGCCGCGGGCCGGCCACTTGGGGAGAAGAGAGACTTCGATGACGACGAACACGAACATGACGAAACGCGCGGGGATGACCGGTAGGCCGGCCGCCACGCATACGCCCGCCCGGTATCGGGGCGCGGCCGTGCGGCGCGTCGTCTGTCCGGGCTCGTCGGCCATAAATCCCGGCGGCCTAATCGGCAAGCGCCACTCCTTCCGACCCGAAGGCGTGCAGCGCGTTGATCGTCGCCAGTTACAGAATTGATTCAGCGGGGGCGGGCCTCCCGCTCCCAAATCTCTAAAAGTTCGTAGAGACTTGTCCGGAGCGGGCCTGCTTCCTGTGTGGAAGCCAAAGGGCCCGCTCTTTCTTTTGTTGTTTGACAATCGAAGTACCTTGAGGTGTCGAAGGCGGGAGCGCCGCCCGCCGCCGCAGCGCGCGCGTGCGGCCCTCGCCTTCGACAGTTTTTCTCCGAAGCGTCTTGAAATTCGTAAGTTTAAAAACCGCGCATCAGAGGCCGAAACGGCTCGGCAGCAGCCTGTAAAGCTGTGGCTCGAACGCGAGCGTGGGGGTTCGAATCCCTCCTGATGCATCGAGAGGGGGCGTAGGCCGAACGACGAACCGGCGGACTCCGAACCGCTCTTCCCGGTTCAAACCCGTGCGTCACCGCCGGACAGTGGAAGGTTGGGCACGGGCACGCCAAGCAGTCCCGAAAACTGTCGGAGCCTGAAGCGCTCCTGCGGGTTCGACTCCCGCACCTTCCGCCAAACTGAAGGCGAAAGTGGAAAGGCGAAGGGTGAAAGTCCTGATTGATAATTCCAGTACGAGACTCCGTCCTGACTTCCCCCTTCGCCCTTCGCCTCTCCCCTTCTCTTCGGACCCGTAGCTCAGAAGGATCAGAGCGCAGGCTTGCGGAGCCTGAGGTCGCACGTTCGAGTCGTGCCGGGTTCGCTTCTCATTCCGGGGTCGTCTAAAGGCAGGACGCCTGTCTTTGGAACAGGTCATGGAGGTTCGAGCCCTTCCCCCGGAGTTTCGCGTCTGGGTCAAAGCTTTGGCTGGGGTGGCGTAAAAGGCAAACGCGCGGCACTGAGATCGCCGTGGGCCGCGTGGCCCGTTGAGGGTTCGACTCCCTCCCCCAGCATCCCTTGCGGGAGTGGTGCAACCGGCAGACACGCCGTCCTCAGAAGGCGGCTTTTGTGAGTTCGAATCTCACCTCCCGTACCAACCTTCGATGACGCGTGCGCGCGCGTGGCCCAAACGGCAGAGGCGGCTCTCTCAAAAAGAGTCTCGGTGCGGGTTCGACTCCCGCCGCGCGCATCACACGCGCGCGTAGCCCAACGAGGCAGAGGCGGCGGGCTTAAACCCCGCAGGTTGAGAGTTCGAGTCTCTCCGCGCGCACCAGACCCCGCGGGGGTGTATGCAAATGGACAAAGCGGCCTGTCCTTCAAACAGGCGGCCCCGGCGGCTTTGCGGGTTCGAGCCCCGCCACCCCCGCCAGACGCTTTCACGTTGGCCGTAGCTCAAAAGGCAGAGCGCCGCGCCGTGACCGCGGTGGTTACGGGTTCGACTCCCGCCGGCCAACCTTCAGACACGGGGCGTTAGCCAAGCACGGACTAAGGCACGCGACTCTCTATCGCGCACGCGCGGGTTCGAATCCCGCACGCCCTGCCAGACTTTGGAACCGTGGCCGAGAGGTGAGGCATTCGCTTGTCGAGCGAAATGATGACGGTTCGAGTCCGTCCGGTTCCGCCTCTTCTACTGCGCCGCAAGCTCAAACGGCCGAGCGCCTGTCTCTTAAACAGGAAGGTGCGGGTTCGAGTCCCGCGCGGCGCATCAATTTTCGGAGCGTAGCCTAGCGGATACAAAGGCACTCGCCTTGGGAGCGAGACGACGTGAGTTCGATTCTCACCGCTCCGACTTCATCAAACGTGGACGTAGCTTAGCCCGGCTAAAGCACCGGCCCGCCACGCCGGGGACGCGGGTTCAAATCCCGCCGTTCACTCCAACTCCCACACGGGCGGTTAGCTTAACGGAACAAAAAAGCGGGCCGCTTCGAACGGCCCAGATGCGGGTTCGATTCCCGCACCGCCCTTCCCGAACTCCGCGCGGGGGTGATGTCAACGGCTAACATTCGAGTCTTCCAAACTCGCTTTGAGGGTTCGAGTCCCTCCCCCCGCATCGCCCGCCCGGGCGTCGCGCCGCAGCGCCACTAGGGTAAGTCTGCGGCCGCCGACGCGCGGCGCGGGCAAGTCTCAGCCGACGAACGCGCGCGTAGCCAAGCGGTTTAAGGCGACGGTCTGCAAAACCGTTAACCGTCGGTTCGAGTCCGACCGCGCGCTTCATTTTAAGTACAAGCTTGCGGGCGGGTCGCGCACCCCGCGCGACCCCTCACGCCGCCCGCACTTCCCTTTGAAGTAGACAGTAGATAGTAGTCAGTAGTCAGTAGTCAGTAGTCAGTAGCGCTCCGCGCCGCGGGCGCTGACGCTGACACCCCGACGATTCATCGGCAACGTTTTTCTACTGACCACTGTCTACTGTCTACTGTCTACTTCCTACTGACAACTCAAATTCATGAAAGGAGGTATGCCGTGATGGCAAGCCTGAACGGACGGGTTCTGCTTCTCAACTTCTCTTACGAGCCGCTCGGCACGGTCGGGGTGGCGCGCGCGATGTGCCTGGTCATCCGGGGCGTCGTCTTCGTCGAGGAGTTCGACGGCGGGCGCGTGCTCCGCTCGCCGCGCGAGGTGTTCCGCGTGCCGAGCGTCGTGCGCCTGCGCCACTACGTCAACGTCCGCCGCCGAAGGCAGACGGCCGGGATGAAGCGCCTGCGCGTCTTCGTCCGCGACCACTTCCGCTGCCAGTACTGCGGGCAGAAGCGCGCCGCACACGAGCTGACGCTCGACCACATCACGCCGCGCTCGCGCGGGGGTCGCTCCGCGCCCGAGAACCTCGCGACGGCCTGCGTCACGTGCAACACGCGCAAGGGCAGCCGCACGCCCGAGGAGGCGCGCATGCCCCTGCTCACGACGCAGAAGCCGCTCGGCATCGGCCTCGAACACCTGCTGCTCTGCCACTACGCGGAGGTGCGCCCCGCGTGGCGCAAGTACCTGTACGTCGAAGGGGTGCCGCTGAAGGAGCGGCGCGAGTCAGCCTGAAGGGGGAGGTAGAGGGGACGGCCGCTCTACCTCCAAAACACAACGACCTCGATTCAAGGACACGAACTCGGGAGGCATAGCTGACGAGGGCAAGCGCCGGCCTGAAGAGCCGGAGAGGTTGGTTCGACTCCAACTGCCTCCATCAATTTTCGGAGCGCGTGAGGGCGTGGGCGGAAGCGCCGGCCCCCACTCGCGCACGCGGCCGGTTAGCTCAGCCAGGCTAGAGCGCCAGTCTTACAAACTGGATGTCGAAGGTTCGATTCCTTCACCGGCCATTACGACGGGGCGAGGCTCAGCCCGCGCGCGGGCGTGGACACGCGGGCCCGTGGAGCGACCGGCCGACTACCGGCGGCCCGCCCCGACCAACTCACGGCGATGTAGCTCAAACGGGGAGAGCGTCCGTCTCGTAAACGGAAGCGTGCGAGTTCGACCCTCGCCATCGCCTTGCACATACCCGAGTGGGCCTGTAGCTCAGACGGATCAGAGCGCCCGTCTTCTAAACGGGACGTCGCAGGTTCGAGTCCTGCCAGGCTCGCCAACACTTCGGCGCGGAGTAGCTCAGGGGCAGAGCGGCGGTCTCATAAACCGCGGGTCGCGGGTTCAAGTCCCGCCTCCGCAATTCGAGAACAAAAGCGGTGACAAGAGACGTGTGGCGGGTGACGAAGCAGGGGCTTTTCTTAACTCGCCACTCGTCAGTTGTCACTCATCACTTCGACACGGGCTGGTGATGTAAAGGCTGCATAGAAGTCTTGCAAACTTCTTGTGAGGGTTCGAGTCCCTCCCGGTCCACCTTTGCGGCGTAGCTCAAACGGGTAAACAGAGCGCTCGTCTTGTAAACGAGTGTGTGCGGGTTCGAGTCCCGCCGCCGCAGTCACTTTGCGGGGATGTGCCCTGGCGGGCACGGCGGTCTCATAAGCCGCGTCTAAACCGAAGGCGGGTTCGATTCCCGCCCCCGCGACCTCTTCCCTTCCGACGTGGCGTAGCCAAGCCGGTAGGTTCGATGGCAGATAGCTTAATTGGTAGAGCGCCTGATTGTTAATCAGAAAGATGTCGGTTCGACTCCGACTCTGCCAGCTTATATACGTCCAGCAACCCATCGTGCACTTCGGCGTGGCAGTTTGCGCACAGCAGCACGCACTTATCGAGTTCAGCTTTTATCCTTTGCCATGATTTGGTTGAGCCACTCACATTAAAGTCCTTATGTGTTGGATAAATATGATGAAAATTCAATGCCCTCGGGCATCTGTTATAGCCGCATACCCGGCAACCGCCTCCTTTATATTGAATAGCGCGAAGTTTTAATCTTCGCCGCCACGCGACGATTGCTTTAACCGGATCAAATCGGGCGTGCCGCTGAAGCAGGCAATGCAGTTCTCTACATTTCGCGGAACAATACTTCCTGTCGGATGTAATTGCCTTGTTACATACCAGGCAGGTGCTCCTCCTCTGACGCTTAACCGTGGCCGCATTGTTATATGAGGCAGCGCACGACCTGCTACAGAACTTCCGCTTCCGCGCCGACGAAGGTCGCTCAACACCGACGATATGAATGGTGCCGGCGCATTGAAGACAGTAATTAGGTTGTTGATAGTAGGCAGTTACAGCTCTTCTACGTTGTGCTTCGGCTGACGCGCGGGCGCCCGCCATTCTCATTTCGTTTGTTAGAGGCATACAACTCTCCACGTTGTTTGGCGGGAAGGTGGCGAGTATAAACTAAGCGTCAAAGCTTCACGCTAATCACCCACCCTTTTTCCGCGATGACCCGGAGCACGAGCGGCAGTGCGGCGGCCTTTTAAGCCGTGGGGTGCGGGTTCGAGCCCCGTCGGGTCAATCAACCGCTACGTCGTGCGAAAACAACCGGCAGTCACAAACTTCCGGCGCGTAGCTCAAATGGCTGGAGCACTCGACCGATAATCGAGAGGCTGGAGGTTCGATTCCTCCCGCGCCGACTTCGACGATGCGGAGTCAGCCAGCGGCAGGCTGCCTGTCTCTGAAACAGGTCACGGGGGTTCGAATCCTCCCTCCGCAGTTCGCGCGCGAACCGTCACGGCGGGCGCGCCTTCCCACCTCAAGGCACTTCGGTTCCCGACACCATTACTTTCAAAGCCCAGACGCTCCACAGCGTCGGGAGGCTTCACCCCGTCGAAAGGGGGAGAACCGAGATGGCGAACAAGACGCTCTTCAAGTCGCTCGTGGGCAAGCTCATCCCCGCGGCGGACGCGCGCAACGAGCACAACGCGCCCGCGTACGCGCTGACGCCGAAGCAGGCGCTCGCGCAGTACGCGGCGACGGGCTGCCTCGGCGCGACCTTCTACGCGGGCGCGGAGGAGCAGCTCTCGAAGGTGCTCGAACTCTGCGCGCGCGTCGAGCCCGAGTTCGTCGCCAGGACCGCGGTCTACGCGCGCGAGCGCGGGCTGATGAAGGACACGCCGGCGCTCCTGCTCGCGTTCCTCGCCGCGAAGGACGTGCGGCTGCTCGCGGCCGCGTTCCCGCGCGTCGTGGACAACGGCAAGATGCTGCGCAACTTCGTGCAGATCGTCCGCTCGGGCGTGGCGGGGCGCAAGTCGCTCGGCTCGGCCCCGAAGCGCCTCGTGCGCGAGTGGCTCGAAGCGCGCGACCCGTCGGCCGTCTTCCGCGCGAGCGTGGGGCAGTCGCCCTCGCTCG